>WTCI01000239.1 GCA_013138655.1 Desulfuromonadaceae bacterium
CGCGGTATTTTGTCGCTGCGTGGTGAAGTCGTACCGGTGATCGATTTACGCCTGCGCCTGAACCTGGGGGCGGGTGAAGAAACCGGCTTGCAACGTATCATTGTCTGCGAAGGGGCAGAGCAATCAATCGGTCTTCTGGTCGATCGTATCACCCAGGTTGTCTGGTTCCCACAGGCGGATATAGAACCGGCACCACTGATATTACGTGAAAGTGAAAAGGATTTTATTTCCGGGGTGGGACGTTATCAGGGGAGGATGTTAATCCTTTTGAATCCTGATAAAATCTTGCAGCTTGATGTCTGATTTTTTGTTTTACAGTCAGGGCAGCAGTTTGGCAGAAGTCGTCTGTCGGTCATTTGCAGAGGGGTAGTCATATGCAGAAAAAGGTTCTTCAGAAAAAGGTTCTTATTGTTGAGGATGAAGAGAGTTTGTTGAAATTGGAGAGCATTCTTCTGACGACCAAAGGTTATCTGGTTCAAGGGGTGGACAATGGCCTGGAAGCTTTGGAAGCGATTGACAAAGAGGCTCCCGATCTTGTTCTGCTTGATGTCATGTTGCCGAAAATGGACGGATTTGAGGTCTGTTCGAGAATTAAGCAGAATCCTGCGACGAAACATATACCGGTTATTCTGCTGACCGCCAAGAAAACTCCGGAAGATATTTCCCGTGGCCAGGAGGTCGGAGCCGATCATTACATTACCAAGCCGTTCAAGTCGGCGACGGTGATAGAAACCATTGAGTTGTTAATCAATAAGGGATAATTTCCACGGATGAGCCAGGATTCTTTACAGCACACTACAGCGCCGGTTGCACAACCACTCAAAGTTGCGTCTCTGCGGGTCGGCCAACAATATTATGCCCTTGATATTATGTTTATCAAGGAGATCATCCGGCCCTTACCGATTGTTTCTGTCCCCCAAGCTCCCAACTTCGTTGATGGTGTCATCAGTTTACGTAAAGCCGCTATTCCGGTCATTGATTTAAGGCGTCGTTTCGGCTTTGATGCGTTGGTTGAAGAGCAGAAAAAGCAGCGGATTGTCATTTGTGCGATCGATGGTCGAATCCTTGGCTTGTTAGTGGATGAAGTTGCGGAAATTATCAGTCTTTCAGCCGCCGATGTCAGTCCGACACCCTATTATCTGTCCGGTGTGGAAGCGGAATTTTTCCCCGGTATCTGCCGACATGGCGAGCACCTGTTGATGCTTCTGGATTTACGCAAATTACTCGCGGTAGAAACCCCTCTTGATATGAGAGAGCGGGACAGCTCGGTCCTGCTGGAAGAAAAATTGCCTGACTGATGCTTGTTCAATGCCCCCATTGTCAAGTACTTCTGCGTTTTAACGCCCGGACGACAAACGCCCGGCTTTACTCTTTTCGCTGCCCGGTCTGCCAGATGAAATTCAAGGTACGTAGCAAAGCGGCTCCAATGCTGGAAGTGTTGTTGGCGCATCAAGATAAGGATATTTTCCGTCAGGTTGTCGAGCGTGTTGAGCGACTGAAAGGAGCGGTCACCGTTTGTGCGGACGCCACACAGGTCACGGAGAATCTATCCATTGATCGGCCCTGTGCACTGTTGTTGGATGTTGCTTTTCAAGGAACTTTTCCCTTTCAGTTAATTGAACAGATAAAGACATCTCCTTTGCGGCAACTTAAAGTCATTTTACTCCCCTCGGTTTACAATAAAACCGCCTATAAAAAACGCCCGGATTCTTTGTATGGCGCTGATGCTTATCTGGAATTGCATCATATCGGGGATCGCTTGTTGCCCTTGCTTGGAGAGCTGTTTCCTGCCCTTGCTGAACGAGCTTCAGTGATCACTGCGGTTGAGACTGCTGGTGATGAGCGCCGCCTTGGACAACAATCTTTGTTGGAAAAAGCGACTGAACTGGCGCGTGTGCTGGTTGCCGATATTGTTTTTTATCATCAGGAGCAACTTGAACAGGGGGTGTTGACGGGTCAATGGCAGAATGTTTTGACTGATAAGCTGGTTGAGGGGCGCAAGGCTTTTTATTCGCGACTGCCTGCGGCGGTGGGGTTACAGGTCGATTTTGTTCAGCAGGCATTCGCTGAGGTTTGCCGAACTTATTCCGTGACAAGGTCTTGTTATTAACCTTTGGGGATTCTGTGGAAAGACAACTGATCGAAAAATTATTACAGGATGAACAGGTTGAAAAACGTCTGCAAGCGGTGCGAGAGCTGGCCGGTTTAAAGGTTTTTCCCTGGGAGCTTTTCCTCCGTGGTCTGGCTGATGAGGACTGGCGGGTGCGTAAGGAGTCGGTCACTATCTACCTCCAATTACCCGATGCGGCTTCTCGGGCAAGGCTTATTCTGGAACAATTGGCCCATCCGGAAAATGCCGGATTACGCAATGCGGCAATCGAACTTCTGATTGGATTGGGGAGTCAGATTGTTCCTGTTCTGCTGGAAGCATTGTCTGCCAGCACTTCAGAAATTCGTAAATTTATTGTGGATATACTTGGGGAAGTCGATTCTTGCGATGCTGTTCCGCAACTCTTGCCGTTATTGCATGATCCTGATCAGAACGTCTGCTATGCCGCTGTTGAAACCTTTGGCAAGTTAAAGGCTGTCGCTGCCGTACCCGCTTTGCTCGATTGCCTGGATGAGTCTGATACCGGGCTGAGATTCGCAATCTTTGAGACTTTGGCGGCGATCGCAGAAAACGTTCCCGTCGAGCGGATTCTGCCCTACGCTGAGGACAATTTGTTGCGTAAACCTGTCTACCTTTGTCTCGGGCAGCTTGGCAACCCGGCAGCAATTCCGATCCTGATGAATGGCTTGGCCGATCCGCTACGTAAAACCCGTGAAGTGGCTCTCCTCTCTATGGGGCGCTTGGTCCAGTCGTTGCCGCTGGATCGTCTGCCGGAACCTGAAGTGGATTCCACTGCAACCGTTGAGCAACTGGTTAAATATCTCGAATCTGAAGATCTGAAACTCAGGCGGGCCGCATGCTACAGCCTGAGTCTTTTCGCTGAGCCTGGTATCGTCAAGCAGCTCTTGCCGTTGTTGGCTGAAGAAGATTTACGCTCTGATGTTGTCAATGCTGCGAAGCGTGTCCCGCAAAAAGCTCTCTGTTGTCTGGCGAAAAGTGTCGATCTGCAGGATAAAGAGACTCTTTACCTGATTTTCTTGCTCGGTGAGTTAGGTTGTGTTGAGGTTGCCGATCTGGCGATCTCCGGTTTGCAGTCGGAAGACCCGCAGGTTCGTTTTGCTTCAGCACAGGCTTTAGGGAAAATAGCCGCTGTTAAGGCGGTCAGACCGCTCGGGGACGCTTTGGCGGATCCGATTCCGGAGATTCGCGAGGTCGTGACGGAGTCCCTGCGTCAAATCGGCCGCAGAGATGGTGACGCCATGCTGAAAACGATTCTTCCGTACCTTGACTCCCCAGATGCCGCCTTACGTGTTCTGGCGGTCAAGTCCTTGGGGGCTCTGTCCTCCAATTCTTCGGTAGAAGGGTATTTATTGCAGGCGTGCAAGGATGCCGTCCCTGAAGTCCGTTGCGAGGTTTTACGCAGCTTAAGTGGTCATCAGTCCCAGCGTCTATTGTCTGGACTGTCATTAGCATTGACTGATGAGGTTGCCGATGTTCGGCGCCTGGCGACTTCCGCTCTGGCCGCTTTCCCCCTGCAAAAATCTTCACCGATTCTTGAACATGCTCTGATTGATTCCGATCCCTGGGTGCGGATGGCCGCAATTCGAGCCTTGACCCCTGGGGATGCTGAGATAATTCACAGATTTATCGAACACGCCTTGAACGATTCTGTCGGTTTGGTTGTCATTGCCGCCCTTGAGACCGCTCACCGTTTGCTTCCTGCAGAAGCTTCAGGCTATCTGCATCATATGCTGACACATGAGGACCATGAAGTTGTTGCGACTGCCGTTCGACTCCTGCTGCAGGCCGCAGAGGAAGAGCAGCTGATTGCTCATGAGCGTGTTCAAGTTCGTAAAACCGTGGTGATTGAACTGCAACAATACCCGTCTGAACGCTGGCAGCATTTGTTCCAATATCGACTCGTCGAAGAAGCTGAAAATTCAATCCGACAACTTCTGCAAGAGGCCTTGAAAAAAAGAGCTTTGGGGGCCTGACTGCGCATGTTCGTGTTTAAGCCTGACATAAGAATGTCTGACGAAGAGTTTCGTCAAATACGTGATTATATATATAATCATTGTGGGCTTTATTTTGATATTGACGCCAAATATATGCTCGAAAAACGCTTGAACAGGCGGGTTTCTCAACTGCAACTGAACAGTTTTAAGGATTACTTTTATCAGCTTCGCTACAGTCGGGATTGTGATGAAGAACTGTCGTTGGTGATCGATCTGTTGACGACGAATGAAACATATTTTTTCCGGGAAGATTTTCAACTGAAAGCCTTTACTGACGAAATTCTTCCGGAAATTATCAAGAATAAGCGTGGCACAGGAGACCGGAGTCTGAGGATCTGGAGTGCCGGGTGTTCTTCAGGGGAGGAGCCGTATACCATCGCCATGTTGATGCTGCAGAACCCGGAGCTGAGACGTTGGGATGTCGAAATTATCGGGACCGATATCAGCAAACAGGTTTTAACCAAAGCTCGTGAAGGGGTCTACGGAAAGAACTCGTTTCGCAGTACCGAAGATTATTATGTCCAGCGCTATTTTACTGAAGAAGAAGGTCGTCTGCGCATTTCTGATCATGTGAAACGCTTGGTCACGATCAGCCATCTTAACCTGCTGGATGTCAGTCGAGTTTCCTTGCTCGGCAGGATGGATGCGATTTTTTGTCGAAATGTCATCATCTATTTTAATCTGGAAGCGAAGAAAAAAGTTATTTCCAGGCTTTATCAGCAGTTGTCCAAAGGGGGTTTTTTGCTGCTCGGTCACTCAGAATCATTGATGAATATCAGTACCGATTTTGCTCTGCGGCATTTTACCCATGATATGGTCTACCAGCGGCCGGATCCGGCACGCGGAGTTGTCTTATGAGTCGTTTTGTACGCGTTCTGGTCGTCGATGATTCAGCTTTCAGCCGTGTTTCAATCGGTAAAATGCTTGAAACCGACGCGCGGATCCGGGTGGTCGGTTATGCGATTAACGGTGAAGAAGGGTTGAAAAAACTTCTGGAACTGAAGCCCGATGTCGTGACATTGGATCTTGAGATGCCGCGCATGGGCGGCTTTGGGCTGCTGCGGTTGATTATGCAGAACTGCCCGGTTCCAGTCATTGTTGTTTCTTCACAGAGTGAAAGACCGGATGTTTTTAAGGCCCTCGAACTGGGTGCTGTTGATTTTATCGCTAAACCGGCCCGTGCAAAAAGCTCAGACCTGTATGCTATCCAGCAGGATCTGATTAGCAAGGTTTATTTGGCGGCACAGTTAAGTGTTAAAAAAATTCGGCGGCGCTTTGGTGCTGAAGGCGGCTTGGCGGGAAAACAGATTCTGCCGTTACAACCGGCAAATTACCAAGCGGCGGCATTGCTTATCGGGGCTTCAACGGGGGGGCCTCCGGCATTGCACCAGCTGTTTTCTTCTCTTAAAGAAAAATTGCCGGTACCGATTGCTGTCGCGCAACACATGCCCCCCGGGTTTACGAAATCCTTTGCCCAGAGATTGAATGAATATTCTGTCCTTGATGTCAAGGAAGCTGAGGATGGTGACCGGATGCTTCCCGGACAGGTCCTTATTTGCCCCGGCAACAAGAATATGGAACTCCAGCCTTTTGCCGAGGCCGTGCGGGTCCGTCTTGTTGACCCACCGACTGAACAGATATACACGCCATCAGTTGATGTTTTGTTCCACACCGGGGCCTGTGCCTATGGCCTTGACGTTCTTGGGGTCGTGTTGACCGGCATGGGGAATGATGGAGCTGCCGGAGTGCTGGAGATCTCCCGGCATGGCGGTCGGATTTTAGCAGAAGCAGAAGAATCTTGCGTTGTTTACGGTATGCCGAAAGAAGCTGCTCAAACCGGTTTAGTGGAAAAAATAATTCCGCTGGGCGGCATGTTGCGAGAGATCGAAAATCGTTGTTGCGCTGTTCATAATCACAGCTAATACTGGCAATCACTTGTCCGTGCTGTTAGAGTAACGCAGTGTTTTTTTAGGATTTTGGCGGATAGAGGGATTTTAGATGGAGACGGCTCGGGTACTCGTGGTTGATGATTCGCCGACCATGCGGCAATTAATCGTTTTCGCTTTGCGGCGCATCCCCGGTTTGCAGATTGACGAGGCGGGTGACGGAGTTGCTGCGTTGAAGAAGCTTGCTTCTGAGTCGTATAGTCTGCTGCTGACCGATATCAATATGCCGATCATGGATGGTTTGAAGTTGGTTAGCCTGATCCGTAATGACAGTCAGTATAATACTGTACCGATTGTTGTAATTACCACGGAAGGAGCCGCACAGGATCGGGATAAGGCTCTTGCCCTTGGCGCGAACGAATATCTTGCCAAGCCGATACAGGCCTCCCGGGTTATCGAAATCGTTCGTCGGCTGCTTGCCGTTGAGCAATAAGGGGAGAGCGGGCGGTTACGGGCTTGACAGCGTGCTGTGAACATGCAATAAGACGCCAATCCGTCTTGTTTTGGATAAGCTCAGTTTTTTCAGGAGGAACCGTTGGCAAAAGAAGAAGCAATCGAAGTTGAAGGAATCGTTGTCGAACCCCTGCCGAATGCCATGTTCAGGGTGAAGCTCGACAACGATCATGTTGTTTTGGCACATATTTCCGGGAAAATGCGCAAGTACTATATCCGCATCCTGCCCGGCGACCGTGTGACTGTAGAACTTTCCCCTTATGATCTGACACGTGGGCGGATTACTTATCGCGCCAAGTAGTCGCTTTGGCTCTGTTGTTGCCTGCTTTGTCGTAGCGTCTGATATTGATCATCACTAAACCAGTTTTCTCGTTGTTATGAAAGCATGATGCCGGCCTATGCCGGTTTTTGTGTATATAATCTCCAAGGTTCCCAGAAGAGAGTAGCGGTTGCCTGGCCGTTGCGGAGGATATATGGAAAAGCAGTACGTTCCCGGAAATGTCGAGCAGAAGTGGCAAGAGAAGTGGCGGCAGGAACAGACTTTTCGAGCCAGCGAAACCTCGAATAAGCCGAAATACTACCTGCTGGAAATGTTTCCCTATCCTTCGGGGCGGATTCACATGGGGCACGTCCGTAATTATGCAATTGGTGACGTGGTCGCCCGTTTTAAGCGGATGCAGGGATTTAATGTCCTGCACCCGATGGGCTGGGATGCTTTCGGCATGCCGGCAGAGAATGCGGCCATAGAACATAAAACTCATCCGGCAAAATGGACCTATGAAAATATTGACAGCATGCGTCAGCAATTGCAGAGGATCGGCCTGTCTTATGATTGGCAGCGCGAGTTTGCCACCTGTAATGTTGATTACTATCGTTGGGAACAATTGATCTTCCTGAAGATGTTTGAACGCGGTCTGGCTTATAAAAAAGGCTCGTCGGTGAACTGGTGCCCAGATTGCCAGACGGTATTGGCCAACGAACAGGTTGAGGATGGCAGCTGTTGGCGTTGTCATAATCCGGTCGAGCAGAAGGAGCTTGAGCAGTGGTTTTTCAAGATTACTGATTATGCTGATGAGCTCCTGGACTGGACGGAAAAACTCCCCGGTTGGCCAGAGCGGGTGCTGGCGATGCAGCGCAACTGGATTGGTAAGAGCTACGGTTGCGAAATCGAGTTCCCGGTTGCTGACAGCAGTCAAAAAGTCAAGGTTTTCACGACCCGTCCCGATACTCTGTTCGGTGCCACATTCATGAGTCTGGCACCGGAACATCCCCTGGCGAAATCTTTGGTAACCGCTGCGCAGCAAGAGACCGTTGAACAGTTTTTCGCCCAGGTTGAGCGACAGGATAAAATTGAACGAACCAGCGGAGATCTGGAAAAGCTGGGTGTTTTCACCGGTTCCTATTGCATCAACCCGTTAACCGGAAAGAACATCCCGGTCTTTTTGGCAAATTTTATCTTGATGGAATATGGGACCGGTGCGGTTATGGCTGTGCCGGCACATGACCAGCGGGATTTTGAGTTTGCCCGCAAGTATGAATTGCCGATCCAGGTGGTGATTCAGCCAGCAGGGGATGCGCTGCTTCCGGAAGGGATGGCAGAGGCTTATGTCGGTCCCGGTTTGCTGGTCAATTCCGGCCAATTTGACGGCATTGAGAATGAATCAGCCAAAGAGAAGATTGCTGTCTACCTTGAGCAGCGTAACGAAGGGCGAAAGACGGTCAACTACCGTTTGCGTGACTGGGGAGTCTCTCGTCAGCGCTATTGGGGGACGCCGATTCCGATTATCTATTGCGACTCCTGTGGTGCCGTTCCGGTCCCGGAAGAGGATCTGCCGGTCACCCTGCCGGTCGATGTTGAACTGACCGGGGAAGGGGGCTCTCCACTGGCGCGGCATCAAGCTTTCCTCAAAGTTGCCTGCCCGGTTTGCGGCAAGCCGGCCCGGCGGGAAAGCGATACCTTCGATACCTTTGTCGAAAGTTCCTGGTATTTCGTTCGTTACTCCTGTCCCGATTATACGGATGGCCCCCTGGACCGGGCCGCTGCCAACTACTGGCTGCCAGTCGATCAGTATATCGGCGGGATAGAACATGCCGTTATGCATCTCCTCTATGCACGTTTTTTTACCAAAGTGTTACGTGACCTGGGAATGCTTGATGTCGATGAGCCCTTCACAAAGCTCCTGACCCAGGGAATGGTCTGCATGGAGACCCAGCGTTGTCCTGAACATGGTTGGCTTTATCCGGAGCAGGTTGTTGATGGAAAGTGTGCTCACTGTGGTCAGACGGCGGAATTCGGGCGCACTGAAAAAATGAGTAAATCGAAGAAGAATGTGATCGATCCAAACCAGTTGATCGATCAGTATGGCGCGGACACTGCTCGCCTGTTTTCCCTGTTTGCTGCCCCCCCGGAGAAAGATCTCGAATGGAATGAACAGGGTGTCGAAGGTTGTTCGCGCTTTCTTAACCGTGTCTGGCGTGGCGTTGTTGACAACCTGGATCTGCTTGAAAATGCTGAATTGCCGAGTGATATCTCGGGAATTGCCGCCGACTTGCGGCGGAAAACGCATCAAACCATCAAGAAAGTGACCGAAGATATCGATGGTCGCTTCCATTTCAATACGGCAATTGCCGCTGTCATGGAACTGGTCAATGCCATTTATGCCTTTAAAGAGGGACCGGAGCATCCCGGAGTTGTGCGCGAAGCGCTGGAAACGGTTGTTCGATTGCTGAACCCCTTTGTTCCACACACGTGTGAGGAACTGTGGGAAATGCTCGGTCATCATGAGAGTATTGAAACAGTCGGTTGGCCGCAATGGGAAGAGGCGGCTTTGCTGTCCGCTGAAATAACTTTGGTTGTCCAGGTGAACGGCAAGGTCCGTGGTAAGCTTGCCGTGGCCGTGGATGCCGATAAGGAGTCGATTGAAGCAGCAGCTCTCGCGGAACCGAATGTACAGCGTTTTGTTGAAGGGAAACAGGTGCGTAAGATTATTGTCGTGCCTGGTCGCCTGATCAATATTGTGGTGTCGTGATGAAATTTCTGGCTGTTTTGTTGTTGTTGCTGACCGTTGTCGGCTGTGGATATCATTTCCCCGCGCAGGGGAGTGCCTTGCCTGGTGGGGTGCAGAAGATTTTTATTCCACTTTTTGCTAACGGGACGGCTGAACCTCGTCTGGAAAATTACCTCAGCAGTAAGGTCAGTGAAGTTTTTGCGCGCAATGAGAACCTGGTCCAGGTTGAAGATCGGCAGCAGGCCGAAGCAGTGCTGGAAGGTGTGATTAGCTCTTATCGAACCCGTGCGTATTCCTACGATAAAAATGACGATATCAGTGAATATCGCTCCACAATGGTTGTCAATGCGAAGTTTCGCCAGATTGAAGATGGTCGATTGCTTTGGCAAGGGCAGGTGTCCTGGGATGATGAATATCCCGCAGCAGATGACAAATCATTACAGGAAGATTTCGAACAGGAGGCGATTGAAGAGATCAGCCTACGGTTGGCCGAAGAACTGTTCTATCGTCTGCTGGATGATTTCTAAACGGCGCAGTGATGACTGCTGACGGATTAACACGTGCTCTGCGTTCCGGCAAGGTTCCTGAGCTCCTCTATCTTTACGGCAAAGAGTCTTTTCTTGTTCAGCGCGCTGTCCGCCTGGTCAGAAAGTCTGTATTAACCTCCGCAACAGACGATTTCAATGATCATCAATTCCATGGTAAAGAGGTCACTGCGACGCGGATTCTTGAGGCCGCGTTGACTCTGCCGGTCTTTGCCGACAAACGGCTGGTCACGGTTAAAGAAGCCCACCTGCTGCCAGCGGCCGAGTTGGAAGAACTGATCCCGTACCTGAATAATCCAGCACCGGAGACCTGTTTACTTTTCGTCGCGGAAAAAATCGACAGTCGTCGCAAGTTTTTCCTGCAATTCAAAAAAATCGGCCAGCTGGTCGAGTTCAAACCCTTATCAGAGAGGGAAATTCCTGCATATATCCGTTCTTTTCTCGATGAACGCGATATGCGAATTTCTGCCGATGCACTGGATCTGTTCTGTAATCTATCCGGTGGCGGTTTGTATGAGGTTCATAGCGAGTTGGAGAAACTGCTCAATTATCTTGGCGACAGGAGCTTGGTTGACGTCTCCGATGTGCAAGCTGTGGTTTCCAAAAATCGTTCGGAAAATATCTTTGAACTGGGGAATGCCGTTGGGCGGGGTGATGCTGCCAAAGCACTGGCATTGATCAAGCGCCTTGTTGATACGGGGGAAGCACCACTGAAAATTTTGTCGCTGCTGGTGCGGCATTTTCGGCAACTCTGGAAAGTTCGCGAATTGCAGGTGAAAAAATCTAGCTCAAGGGAAATTTCCGGAACGGCCGGGGTTCCGTTTTTTGTTGTTGATGCGCTGATTATTCAGGGGAAACGCTTTTCTCGTAAAGATTTTCAGCGTGCTTTTGAGCTTTTTATTGAAACCGATCTGGCGATGAAGTCGAGCGGTGCTGATGCCGAGGCTTTGTTGGAAAATCTGCTGCTTCGCCTGGTCAATAAAAACTGATATTTTGAAAATAACAAAGGGGCCTAAAAGCCCCTTTGTCTTGCTGTTTTGCTGAGCAGCGTTTAGCCAAGGGTACCCACCAGCTTGGTCAGGCGGGCAATTTTGCGGCTGGCAGTTGCTTTGTGAATCACCCCTTTGGTGGCTGTTTTGTCGATGTAGGGGATGACTTTTTTCAATGCGTCCTGTGCCGCATCTTTTTCGCCGGCGGTGACGGCTTCACGCACCTGTTTGACCAGATTACGCATGGTGGAGCGAATATGGGTATTGCGAGCTCTGCGGACCGCATTCTGTTTGTTACGCTTTACTGCCGATTTATGATTGGCCACGTCGTTTTCTCCTTGATTTGTTTATAAATAGACTGACAAAGTGTCGGAATAATAGTTGTGCCGTCATGTTCTGTCAAGTTAGAAATTGATAATTTTATATAAATTTTATCGTAGCTTCAACCGGTTAACAATTTTAATCCTGGGATTAAGTTTCTTAAATGTCGTCGCAGAAAAAAATCGCAGTCGCAACCATGGTGATGGCTTTTGCAACATCGCTCAGTCGGATTGCGGGCTTGGTTCGAGACGTAATCGTTGCCCGTCTTTTTGGCGCGGGGTTTGTCACGGATGCTTTTTTTATGGCGTTTACGATCCCCAACCTGTTGCGACGTTTTTTCGGTGAAGGATCGCTGACCGCGGCATTTGTGCCTATTTTTTCTGAAGTTTT
>WTCI01000091.1 GCA_013138655.1 Desulfuromonadaceae bacterium
GCATATCCGTCTTGCGTCAGGATGTTGCAGATCGAACGAGGTTGTTAACCCGGCTGGCGGAATTATTGGAAGTCGATCGTGACGTTCTTGAACAGCGCTGGCAAAAGGGGCGGCATTTTCCGATCTACCGACCGGTTCCGCTGGCGACCGATGTCAGTCGGGAAGTGTTGGAACGGATCCAGGAACAGGGTGTTGACCTGCCCGGGGTGCTGACCGAGGTGCGTCCGGTTCGTGATTATCTGGAGAAAGGTTCGGCTGCCCACCTGATTGGTTATTTAGGTGAAATCACTGGAGAAGAGTTAGCAAGTGCTGTGTCCCATCAATCCCGGGCAGGTGATTTAGTCGGCAAGGTTGCTTTGGAAAAAACCTTTGAACCTTTTCTGCGGGGTGAAAAGGGGCGACGTTTGGTCGAGGTCGATGTCAAGGGGAAGTTGTTGCGCCAGTTGCAGATGGAATCTCCCCGGCCTGGCAACAAGCTGTATCTGACCCTTGACCGTGAATTGCAACGGGCGGCCGATGAGGCATTTGGAGAACAGTCGGGGGCGGCGATTGCCCTGGATGTTGAGAATGGGGACATTCTGGCGATGCTCAGCCGGCCGACCTTCGATCCGGCCCTGTTTGCTCGGGGTATTGCCAGTGATGAGTGGCGTGAGTTGCTGAATGATCCGCGGCATCCTTTACAGAATAAAGCGATTGCCGGTCAGTATTCACCCGCCTCGACGTTTAAAATGATCGTTGCCCTGGCGGCGCTGCGCGAAGGGAACGTCGGGACGAAAAGGGAGATCGACTGTCAAGGGGACTTTGAACTTGGCGGCTCCCGTTTCCGTTGTTGGAAAAAGGTCGGGCATGGTCCGACCAATTTGAAAAAAGCCCTGCGTGAGAGCTGTGATGTCTGGTTCTACCAAGTCGGGCTTGAATTGGGGATCGACAAGCTTTCAGCCGCCGCCAAAGAATTCGGTCTGGGGGCTCCGGTCGGGTATCCATTGCCGGGCGAGAAAGCGGGCGTCATCCCTTCTCAGGAATGGAAGCGAGCCCGGTTCAAGCAACCCTGGTACGCGGGTGAAACGGTTATTGCCGCCATCGGCCAGGGTTTTGTGTTGGCGACACCGATCCAGCTGGCAGTCATGACGGCAGCCTTGGCGAATGGCGGTAAGGTGCTCAAGCCGCGGCTGATTGAGAGGATAGAAGATTGGCAGGGGAATCTGCTTTTGCGTCCTGAAACGGAAGTTGTCCGTGAAATCAGCTATTCTGACGCTGCCTGGAAGGCGATTAAGCAAGGATTGGTGGCGGTTGTCAATGAACCCCGTGGGACAGGGCAGATTGCTCGTTTGGAAGATGTCGTGATCGCCGGAAAAACCGGGACTTCACAGGTTGTCCGGCGCAAGTCGGACGAGGAGGAAGAACTGGACGAGGGGGGCGATGTTCCCTATCGTTTCCGGCCGCATGCTTTGTTTGTCGCCTATGCCCCGGCGGATAAGCCGAAGATTGCCGTGGCGGTCGTAGTTGAACATGGTCAACATGGCGGCAGTGCTGCCGGTCCGATTGCCAAAGCGATTATCGAGCGTTATATTACCCTGCAGAGTGCGCGATCGGGAGATGGAGGATGAGTGATGTTTGATCGTCGTCTGGTTATCAACTTTGACTGGATTCTGCTGTTGACCGTATGTCTGTTGGTCGGCATCGGGATCGTCAATCTGTACAGCGCGACCGCCAACTGGCAAGATCTGTCAACTCCTTTTTACATGAAACAGTTGATCTGGCTTGGTGGCGGTCTGACTCTGGTTTTGTTGCTTTGTTGTTTTGACTATCGGCATCTTGAGCACTTCGCGGTTCATGGTTATGTCATCACCCTCGGCATGCTGCTGTTTGTCCTTCTGTTCGGGAAAGCTTCCATGGGAGCAACCCGTTGGATCGATCTCGGTTTTTTTAATCTGCAGCCAAGTGAAGTGATTAAGATCGCCATGATTTTGCTGTTGGCGAGAATTTTCGGTCGCACTGCGCATCTTCAGGGGTTCCGTTTGGGAGAGCTCTGGCAGCCGGCTCTCTGGTTATTGCTGCCGGTGGTTCTCATTCTCAAGCAGCCTGACCTGGGAACGGCACTGATGGTGATCTTCATTGCCGGTTCGATGTTATTGTTTGCCGGTTTGCAACGCGCGACACTGTTCGGCCTCGGAGTGTTGGGGGGGCTTGTCGCAGTCGCCGGCTGGTTTGGATTGCATGATTACCAACAGGATCGAATTCAGACATTTCTTAATCCGGAAGCCGACCCTCTCGGTCGCGGCTACCATATCATCCAATCGAAAATCGCTGTCGGCAGCGGCGGTTTCCTGGGAAAAGGGTTTCTCCAGGGGACCCAGGCACAGCTCTCCTTTTTGCCGGAACGACATACCGACTTTGCTTTTTCAGTTTTTGCTGAAGAGTGGGGATTTGTCGGTTGCGGCCTGTTGCTGTTCTGCTACTTTTTTCTGATCATCTGGGGGCTTTACATCGCTCGGCACGCCGCTGACCGATTCGGGATGTTTCTTGCTATCGGTGTCACGGCAATGATCTTCTGGCATATTGTCGTCAATCTCGGCATGGTGATTGGTCTGCTGCCGGTGGTGGGAGTGCCCTTGCCGCTTTTTTCCTACGGCGGCACCAACATGGTCACGACGATGATCGGTGTGGGACTGTTGATGAATGTCAGCATGCGGCGGTTTATGTTTTAGTGGGGTGTTCGCAATCCAGGGTGGGAAAAGATCCTTGATTAAGGGCTCTCCGCTGATGTGGAATCCGTCCAATAAGTCTTCAGGTGATGCAGGACTGCCTTCTGACATAACATTCAGGAAAGTCACTTCATCCTGAGATAATCAGGCGTGTTGGAAAAACATAAAGGCCCGGTCCAGTAAGCAGATCGGGCCTTTAAATGTCTTGAATATGGTGATTTGTCGGACCATGAAAAATAAACGCCCCCCGGCACTCTTCTAAGGTCGGGCACGGCCCGACGATTGTCGGGAATGGATGACTTGGTGGCCAAAACCATGGGGGTCAGTGGCCGCTGGGCTAATCAGCTTGACGTGGCTGGAGGGAAAGCGTCAGACGATTGTGGATTTATGGACTCCGTCCCCTCCGCCCTCCGGAAGCAACGGCTCCAGCCGTCGTCAAATTTTTATCGGCAGCCGGATATAAAAAGTACTCCCTTTCCCCATGACGCTTTCGGCCCAGATGCTGCCGCCATGGCCCTTAACGATTTCCCGAACCAGGGCCAAACCGATTCCGACACCCCTTGGGGTGCGATGGGCGCCGCTGTTGACGCGGTAGAATCGGCCGAAAACCTTGTCCAGGGCCTCCTGGGGAATCCCCAGCCCCTCATCGCTGACCCAGAGGATAACCGAATCTTCTTCCTGCCTGGCCCCCAGAATGATTTTTCCCCCCTTGGGGGAATATTTGATGGCATTGGAGATGAGGTTTTTGAACACCTGTTGGAGTCTTTTCACATCGCCACGGACGGGAGGGAGGCCGGAGGAGCAGTCGATGGTCGTCTGATGTTTCTTGGATGCTTTTTCGAAAAGGTGTCTGCTCTCTTCCAGAAGGGCCGGAACATCGACAGCTTTAAAGTCATACGTTTCCATTTCCGCTTGCATGCGCTGCAGGTCCAGAAAGTTGCTGATCAGTTCGTTGAGTTTTTCCGTTTCCTTCTGGACTGTTTGAAGGCAGTCGATCTGCTGGTCCCGGTCCACCTCGTTTTCAATCAGAAACTCGACAAAGCCCATCATGGCGGTCAGGGGGGTGCGCATTTCGTGACTGACCGAAGAGAGGAGTTCGTCCTTAAGTCTCTCCATCTTTTTCTGGTCGGTGATCTCTTTTGCCACATGAACGCTTCCCCAAAGGGTGCCGGTGCTTCCCAGCAGGGGATAGAGGGAGAAATGAAAATAGCGGTCGGCCTCTGGCAGGTAAATTTCATCCGATTGAGGCTCTTTTGTCTGAACCATCTTTTCGAATAAAAGGCTTTTCACTCTGTCCTTGTTGCCGAAAAAACAGCAATACTTGTCTTTTTCCGGATCTGGTGCGCTTTCCCCGAGGAATTCTTCAGCCGCTTGATTTCTTTTCAGGATGTTCCCTTTCTTATCGACAATGGCGACCGCGTCGGTGATGGCCTCGAAGGTTGCCGCCCACTGACGTTCACTTTTGGCGAGATCCTCTTCGGCCTCCATGCGTTCGGCAATTTCAAGTTGCAAATCTGCGTTCAGTTTTTCCAGTTCGGTTGAATAGACCATAACCTTGCGCGTTAGCGGCTGTAGAAGGAAAAACATGACAATGCCGCCGAGAATTGTGAGGGAGAAGATGGTCGCTCCCACGGGAAAAAGCTCTTCGTTGATTGGAGCGTATAGTTCTTTTTCCGGCACGAGGACAAGCATCCCCCAGCCTGTTGGGGCAATAGGAGAAAACCCGATAAGAGTGTCTGGCCAATCCCCTTGGGCCTTGTACCTGAAAATGCCGGTTTCCTTATTCAATGCCCGCTTTAATCCGAAATAGTAAGGAATTGAAGTGTCCGCAGATTGAAAACGTTTCCCGTCCGTTTTCTGGCAGGAAAAAAAATATTGCGCAATTCCTTGGACTTCGAGGGCAATAAGGTGTTCTACGTATCCGCATATTCCGATTCCGGTGTATTCATGGACCAGCTTTTCCAGGCGGTCGGTACTGAACAGAACGATGTCCGTTCCGATGCGGTTGTGTTTTTCATCCAATATGGGGGAGCCGACAAGCAGGTAGAAATTCCCATTGATGGTCTGAGGATCGGAAATAAGGGGTTCATCATCGGTTTTGCCGGGAATCAGCCAAAGATCAGGAGGGATGGAAAGACCGACCTGGCCCAGCATTTCCCCGTTTTTGTCTAAGCGGGTAATTCCGGTTACCTCTGCCGGTTGCAGTGAATCTTTTAGCCAGAGGGCGGTCAATTCAGCCAAAGCCGCCTTGTCCTCCTGCCCGAGATTGTAAGCGATCAGATATTTGCGGAGAGTGGTACGACCGCTTACCTGCCGGGAGATATCGGTAAGGCGGGCCAGGTACTCCTCGATAGCTGCAACTTTGTCTTGGACGGTGGTTAGCAGGCTGTTTTCCTGGGACTTTTTGAGATGATTGTAATAGGGAAGGATACTGGTGATGGAAATGACCAGGTAGGCCCCCAGCATGTAGACCACGGAAAAAAAGACAAGCTTTTTGCGAAGTGAACTGGAGTGCAATTGCCTTCTCATCGAAGCCTCCGGTTAGGCGCGCAAGATCAGTTTCCGGGCCTTTCCGCATTACAGGTCAAAAGCGAGGGGAAATTAATTTTCTAATTATACTTTATTTTCCGATAGTTTGGAATCTTTTGCCGAAAAGTATCGAAGAAAAAAATGGTAGAGTAGAGAGCAGGTCTCAGCAGCGTTAGGTTTAGCTTATCTATTGCCGTCTCTTTCGTTTGACGGTGCCTAAATAGCCTTTCCATGACGGCATTGACCAGCCCTCCCTCATCAAACCGTGCGTGCGGTTTTCCCGCAATTACGAAAGTGGAAGTAGCCAATCCATCCTCGCAGGGTGGCGTTGACGTCTCTAATCACCTTGTCTAGCGGCATGAGTGTACGACCTCTCCTTGCCTGGAACGTCACTCGGTCTTTG
Organism: Desulfuromonadaceae bacterium; assembly: GCA_013138655.1. GTDB lineage: Bacteria > Desulfobacterota > Desulfuromonadia > Desulfuromonadales > Geopsychrobacteraceae > Malonomonas. Next base: position 5,638 of record WTCI01000091.1, read on the forward strand.
ATCGTTTGGACTGCTTTCTTCGAGGGTTGAACGTGGGGATAATGATTCCCGGTTCTGAGACTTTTACCCATCCAAATTCCAAACACGAGGAAGTCGAATCTCTCTTCATAAGTGTTGACCTTTTGGGTCTTGACCTCATTCAGGGTGAGATCCAACCGTGCAAGAACATGCTGTAATACGGCCATCGGCTGTTCTGTACCGTTGCGGCATAGAATAACGATATCGTCCGCATAGCGGACGATGCATGCACCTAATCGCTGCTGTAGTTGTTGCCTCTCCCATATCCTATCTAAAGGATGCAGATAGAAATTGGCCAGTAGCGGTGAGATGACGCCGCCTTGCGGTGTTCCGATGCGGTTGCCTTTGCCGCCGCCGACATTTCGCTTTGTTCCATCTTTGTCCACTTCTATGATCGGTGCTTTGAGCCACAGCAGAGGATGTCTGCCCGATAGACTTTGTCGTACAATGCGTAGAAGCGGAAGGCTGTGTCCTGCTTGGCCTTACGGTAGAGCTTCTGCAAATTCCATGAATGGCAATTCAGTGTCTGATATCCAGTGACTTCTGGTCAGCCGAATCCTCCTTGGCAGAGGCAATTCATTCGTCCGGGTCATAACTACACACTTGGTTTCTTCCGCAATGCTTGGCGTGGTACAAACGGCGGTCGGCACAATCGATCAGTATCTGTTCACTTGTCAGGCTGTCGGGTTGCATACTGCACACGCCAATACTTAAGGTCACCACTTTTCCCGAAGGTGACCCCGCGTGAGGAATCTTCTGTTGTTGCAGGCTCACCCGAATACGCTCTGCGACATGATGGGCATCACTGAGAGTCGTTTCAGGCAGCAGCCCCACAAATTCTTCACCACCATAACGGAACACAAAGTCTTCAGGGCGCAGACAGGATTGTTGAATGATGTGCGCGACCTTGCGCAAACAGTCATCCCCTCGCGGGTGTCCGTAGGTATCATTGTAAGATTTGAAATGATCAATATCAATCATCAGAATCGCCAGCGATTTCTTGTTGCGACAGGCTCCTTTCCATAGGTTGGTCAATATTTAATCAAAATCCCGCCGATTCCCCGCACCTGTCAAAGCATCAATACGGGCCAATTTAGACAGGTTCAGATTGGCCTCTCGTAAACATCTCTGGGCCTCCTCCAATTCACGGTTGGCGTTTGTCAGTTTAGTCTGTTTCTCCATAAGGGCCTGATGCGAACGGCTGATCTCATCGAACAGGGGCCTGAACTTCAGGATGCCGCAAAGCATAAGCAGAGAGATGGCAAGGCCGAGAATTTCGATAATCATGTCACCGTGCAAGTGGTCGTAGAGGACCTCGAACAGTGAGAAGATGCGGCGCACACCTTGAATGATGAAGCCACAGGCTAGCAGCAGCCATGCAGTGAAGACCCCGCTCGGACGTATCAGCCGGATTGCCATCACTGCAGAAACAAGCTGCACCGCGCTGGAAAGTGACATGATCAGCAGGAAGGGGAAAAAGTAGATTCGTAAATATGCCGCAATGTAGGAAAGAACTGCTGTCCGTGGGCAATCTGGTAGTTATTGATAGAAGTTCCAACAGTAATCCCGATTTCAAACTGACCACTCAAGTATAAGCCAAGTCTTTCAGCGGTCGTTTCTGGATATCCTTTGTTGTTACTGGTTTTGTTGCAGCCAGAAATCGTTGTTATCCAGCGGATCGTAAAAGCGCACATAGCCCCACTTGTTGATCGGCTGTTGCTGTTCGTGCGGATCGCCTTCGCGGTAAAGGCGGTCGACGGTTTGGAACACCCCGAGCAGCGGCCCGTGCTTATGCAGTGCCTGCAGGGCATAGCTCGAACAGGTCGGATACATGGGACAGCGTGTGCCATCGACCGGTGAAATATATTTCTGAAAGGCCCGCACGGCAAATTTGAGCGGAGATATTGAGCTGCTTTCCTGCCTCTCTGTGCTTTTTTGCGGAGTTTCCCAGGGGCCCCAGCTGTCAGCCAGGGCTGGTGTCGTCAGCAGGCAACCCCAGATGATCAAAGTTGTGATTCGAAACAGATTCATTCCGTTTTTTTCGTTTTCTGCTGCAAACGCAGATACTCCATCCGTTCGCCAATGGTTTTCTCGTAACCCCGGTTGCTGGGGCGATAATATTGCTTTCCGGCTAATTTGTCAGGCAGGTGCTGCTGCGCGACCACCCCATCATCATAATTGTGGGCGTATTTGTAACCCTTGCCGTAACCCTGTTCCTTCATCAGCTGGGTCGGGGCGTTACGAATGTGCTTGGGAACCGGCAGGGCACCCGAATTTCGGACTTCGGCCTGGGCTTCATTGATGCCGACATAGCTGGAGTTGCTTTTTGGCGCGGTGGCCAGATACGTCACCCCCTGGGCCAGGTTGATGCGTGCTTCCGGCAAGCCGACAAAGTGAACAGCCTGCTGCACCGCGAGGGCGACCTGCAGGGCTCGTGGATCGGCATTGCCGACATCTTCGGAAGAAAAAATCACCATCCGCCGAACGATAAACAGCGGATCTTCGCCCGCCTCCAGCATCCGTGCCAGCCAGTAGAGGGCGGCATCAGCATCGCTACCGCGCAGGCTTTTGATGAAGGCAGAGATGACGTTGTAATGTTCCTCGGCGCCTTTGTCGTAGAGCAGCGCTTTCTTCTGCAAGGCCTCCTGGGCAATATCCAGACTGATCTGCTGTTCTTGGGCCGCAGAAGCTGCAACCTCCAATGCTCCCAGGGCAACCCGGGCATCACCGTCCGCCTGTTCGGCAAGAAAATCGAGCGCGTCGTTCTCGGCAGTGAGTTGCCTGGGGCCGAGCCCTCGGTCATCGGTCAAGGCCCGCTGCAAAAGGATTTTTAACTCCTCTGCACCGAGCGGTTCAAGGACGAAGACCCGCGAGCGCGAAAGCAGGGCTGAGTTGACTTCGAAGCTGGGGTTTTCGGTGGTGGCCCCGATCAGGGTGACTTCCCCCTTTTCCACCGACGGCAGAAAAGCGTCCTGCTGGGCCTTGTTGAAGCGATGGATTTCGTCGACGAAGAGCAGGGTTTTACGGCCGTGATAGGCACGCTGTTGCTTGGCTTCAGCGACAATTTCGCGGACATCCTTAATGCTGCCGAGAACCGCCGAGAAATAGACGAAACGGCTTTGGCTGCTGTTGGCGATCACCTGTCCGAGGGTGGTCTTCCCGGTTCCGGGTGGTCCCCAGAAGATGACCGAAGAGAGCTGATCCGATTCGATCAGGCGGCGCAGTAATCTCCCTTCGCCGAGCAGCTGCTGTTGCCCGACAACCTCGTCGAGGTTGCGTGGACGCATCCGTTCAGCCAATGGCGTGTTGGAATGATTCGGGGCGGCCTGTGCAAAGAGATCCATACCGATTCCTGTTCTCTGAAGGAGCCTCAATGTAGCATGCTGCAGTTATCAATAACAACAGTCTAAGCCTTTGAATCCGATAGACTTGTCCCCTTTGTTATGGTATCTCTCTGGAGCTTCATGAGGTGCTTTTTTCGGCCCTTGGATATTGCCGACAGTCACTGTTGAAATCTCATTTTAAGGGGGACAAAGTGCTGAAAAAAATCGGGGTTTATGCAAAGAAAAACCATCCGGAAGCTGAACAGATTGCACTGAATATTCGTGACCGCTTCAAGCGTGACAACATCGAGGTATTGCTGGAAGATTCGCTGGCGGAGCAGATCGGTCAGATCAACGGTTACTCTGCGGAAGAGATCCCGGAACTGGTCGATCTGATCATTGTGCTGGGGGGTGATGGAACGCTGATTTCGGTGGCGCGGCAGGTCGGTCACCATAAAGTGCCGATTCTCGGTATCAATCTCGGGCGCTTGGGATTTTTGACCGAAGTGACCCAGGCGGAATTACCCGAAATGCTTGATCGGCTGATCACCGGTGATTACGAGATAACTAATCGGATGATGCTTGATGCGGCGATTCGGCGCAACGGGAAGGTCATCGGGGAATACACGGTTCTCAACGACGTGGTCATCAACAAGGGGGCTCTGGCGCGGATTATCGATATGGAAACCTATGTCGATGGGCGGCATCTGAGTACCTACAAGGCCGACGGTTTGATTGTCGCGACACCGACGGGCTCAACAGGTTATAATCTGGCGGCGGGGGGGCCGATTATCTATCCCGAGATCAATAGCCTGGTTATTGCTCCGATCTGCCCGCATATGCTGACCAACCGACCGATTGTGGTCTGGAGTAAATCGTTTATCGAGATCAAGATCAAGTTTGAGGATGACGTGGTCTTTTTTACTGCGGATGGACAGGTGGGGCGTAAGTTGCTGCCGGGTGATGTGGTTGAGGTCCGTCGTTCTGCGGCCAGAACCCGGTTGATTACCAGCCCGAGTAAAGATTATTTTGAAATCCTGCGCACCAAGTTGAGCTGGGGAGAGCGTTAGGATCAACAGTTTTAATTCCAAGTGTAGATTCAATGATCACCGATCTCATCATCAAAAATTTTGCCATTATCGAAAATCTCCATGTCACTTTTGGTCAGGGGTTCAATGCTCTGACCGGGGAAACCGGTGCCGGCAAGTCGATTGTCATCGATGCCGTTAACCTGCTTCTGGGTGGCCGGGCTCGGGGCGAGGTTATCCGTACGGGCGCAGAAGAGGCGTCGGTTGAAGCGGTTTTTGATCTGCAGGAGGACTCCGCTGTCCTTTGTCAGTTGCTTGAGAGAGGGCTGGAGGCAGGAGAGGAATTGCTGGTCCGGCGGGTCATCTCCCGTTCCGGTAAAAACCGTGTTTTTGTCAATGGTTCTTTGGTGCCGTTGGCCCAGTTACGCGAATTGACCAGCCAGTTGGTGAATATCTACGGGCAGCATGAGCATCAGAATCTGCAGCGCAGCGAAACCCACCTTGAGTTGCTTGACAATTTTGCTGACCTCGGCGCCCACCTGGATCAATATCGCCAGGCGTTTCTCAACTGCCAACAATTGCAGCAGCGTTTAAATGACCTGGACATGGCTGAGCGGGAACGACAGCAGCGGCTCGATATGCTCGATTTTCAACGTCAGGAGCTGTCTGCAGCCGGGTTGGTGGCTGAAGAAGATGTTGAACTCGAGCAGGAACGTACTTTGTTGGTGCATGCTGAAAAATTGACGGCGGCAACTTCCGGTGGGTATGAGGTTCTTTATGGTGGACAACAGGCAGTTTGTGAGAAAGTAAGCGAAGTTGCCGAGCAACTTGAAAATCTCGCGGATATTGATCCTCAGCTGACACCCTTGGGCGAGAGTTTGCGGAGCAGTCTTTACAGCCTTGAGGATGTCGCCAATGAACTGAGAGCCTATGCGGACAAGCTTGAATTCGACCCGGAGCGGCAACAGTGGGTTGAAGAGCGTCTGGCACTGCTGGCCAACCTGAAAAGGAAGTATGCCCCGACCGTTGCCGCGCTGCTTGAGTACCAATCCGCCATCGAAACAGAATTGGCAGATTTGAGCGATGTTGCCGGGCGCCGGGAAGAGTTGCAGCAACAGTTGGATAAGGCCCGGTCGACGGCTTTTCGGCTGGGAGAAGCGTTGAGTCTGCTGCGCAAAAAGGCTGCGGCAGAGCTTGCCGTTGCGGTGGAAAAGGAACTTGCCGATCTGGCCATGTCGAAAGCACGCTTTGAGATGCGTCTGTCTCCCCTCGCCGAGCCTGGCCCCGACGGATTGGAAAAGGGAGAGTTCTTTCTTGCGGCCAACCCCGGTGAAGCAGCGCAGCCTTTGGTCAGGATTGCTTCCGGAGGGGAGTTGTCGCGGATTATGCTGGCATTGAAGCGCAGTGCTCCCGAGGGGGACGGTGTGCGAACCCTGATTTTTGACGAGGTTGATGCCGGTATCGGTGGGGAAGCTGCGACCGCTGTGGGTGAGAAAATCTGTCGGTTAGGTAGGCAATTACAGGTTCTCTGCGTGACCCATCTGCCGCAGGTCGCTGCTTTTGCCGATCGGCATTACCTGGTTGCCAAAAGCGAAATTTCCGGGCGGACTTCAGCCCGGCTTGAGCTTCTTAACGAGCATGACCGGGTTACCGAAATGGCCCGCATGCTGGGTGGGGCACATATCGGGGCAAGAACCCTTGAGCACGCCCGGGAATTGATTGCCAGCTCCCGCAAGCGGAGCGCTGTTTAATTTTTATAAAACAGGAGCGACCATGATCCGTCATGCCGGAATCAGCGATGCACGTGCGATTCATCAGTTACTTTTATCTTATGCCAACGACGGACAACTTTTGGGTCGTTCACTGTCTGAAATTTATGAAATCATCCGCGATTTCTACATTTACGAAGAGGACGGTGAAGTGCTTGGTATTGGTATCCTGGAGATCTGCTGGGAGGATCTGGCAGAAGTTCGCTCTTTGGCGGTGGCTTCGGGACAGCAGGGTAAAGGGATCGGCCGCAAGATTGTTGAGTGCTGTCTCGAAGAGGCGAGGGGGCTCGGCATTAAGCGGGTCTTCGCCTTGACCTACCAGCCGGAATTTTTCAAACATCTTGGATTCTACGATATCGAGAAATCTGAGTTGCCGCAAAAGATTTGGGGAGCCTGTTTGAAATGCGTTAAGTTTCCCGATTGCGACGAGCTTGCATTGGCAATCGATCTCCACAATTAAATCACCCTATTGCGATGTTATTGTAAGAGCATATTTTTCCATCTATTCTTAAGAAAAACTAAAAAATACAGCTAACTTGGTGCAATAATAGGGTGTTTTTTTATAGTTGTTGCAGCTCGGCTTGTTTACGTCGGCAATTTTCGCCCTCATGGGGGCCGCCGATAAGGTTGCAACGGCTTCAGGACCTTTTCAAAGTCGATCGTTTCCTTGCTCCTCAACGGCAGGAAAACTGCTTTTAGAGAGCACCGAAAGGTTGATTGCCACGTAGGTGTTGGGTGGGATGAGCTATCGATTGCCGGAAAATATTTATCAGGAAGGAACCTCTTGCCCCGGTCTCTGGAGGTATTGGGGAGGGCTGGTGTTGCTGTTCCTGATGTTGTTCTCATCTGTTGCCGTTGCTGCTGTCGCGACAATTCAGCCGATTCGTGTCGTTAAGGTGATTGATCGTGACGAGGCCGGTTTCCCGATCCGCTTTCCTGCTGCTTTAGCTTACGATCCGACAGCGGATGAGATTTACATCGCCAGCCCGTTAAAGAACAAGCTGGTGTTACTGACCTCGGATTATTTTCCTTACCTGTCGATCGGTTCCGGGCGCGGGCTCAAGAGTATCAGTGGCAGCTATCTAAAAGATGGGATGCTCTATGTATGTGTCGGTGCCAGTCGTGAAGACGCAAATCCTCATATCGCGGTCTACGATAGTGCTTTTCTACCGCAGAAAAAAATCTATTTTCCCGAACCCAAAAATTTTTCTCCTCTCGACCTTGTTGTGGGTAAAAATGACCATTTTTACCTGGTGGGTTCTAATAGAATCGGGGTTGTTGTCCTCGATCCGGAAGGTCATTATTTGCGGACGATCGAGCCGCGTGATGAAGTTCTCGGGGTGAGAGAAAAAGCCCCGATTCTGGCCCTGGATGTCGATCGGGAAGGGAATCTTTACTTTGTCAGCGAAGCGATGGGGCGCGTTTTCGTCTACGACCGGGATGAGCGGTTTCTTTACAAGTTTGGAGAAAAAGGAGGAGATGCCGGGAAACTCTCGCGGCCGCGTGGTATCGCTTTGGACGATTTCAGGCAGCAGGTTTATATCGTTGATTATCAGCGACATGCCGTTAGTGCGTATGCCATGACGGGAGAATATCTCTTTGAAATTGGCGGCATGGGCCAGGGGCGTGGCTGGTTTTATTATCCCAATGATGTTTTGGTCGACGGGCGGGGGCGATTGTTGGTCGCTGATACCTTTAACCATCGGGTGCAGGTTTTCGAATTTACCACTGCGCCTGTTCCGGCAAGGCCGCTTGAACGTGAAGAACTGGTGGCTGACGCGGCAGGTGAAAGAGCTGGCGGGGTTGTGCCTGTGGCCGAAACGGAAACCATTGCCATCAATAAGATTGATGTGACCCTGCCTGATGACGCTGTCGGTGATTTCCTGGTTCTGGTTTTGATCAGCAGGCAAGAGGCTGAAGCGATAACTTTGGCAAACCGTCTGGCGGGGCAGGGCGATCAGGTGCATATTGCGGAGCTGGATATGGGGAAACGGGGGATCTGGTATCAGGTTTTGGTTGGTCCTTATGTTGACCCTTTACAGGCGCATGCCGCCGCAGAAAAATTCCGCCATGCGGAACAGTCTCCGACCATTTTGAAGACCCGAGGCGAGGCCACCAGCTTGCAGGTGCCCTTGGGTCCGGAGTGATTGAATCTGCTTTGTTGCCGGGATATAAGGAACTTTGGCTATGAACCCTCATGGTTGTAATCTCTGCACGCTCGTTCTTGTGAGTCTGTTGTTGCTGATCTTCGGATCAGTCGTCTTGGCTCAGGATGGCCAACAGTTAGCGCCGAACGATTGTCAGAAATGTCATAAGTTGCAGATTGATGAAATCGCTGCTTCGGGGAGAGGGCATCGTGATGCCGTGAGCTGTGTCGATTGTCACCTTGAACATCCCCCCAAGGGAACTCAGGCCATCCCCGATTGTGCCATGTGCCACGAAGCTTCTGCCAACGCCCATTTTTCTTCTCCTGATTGTCTGGGCTGCCACCCCCCGCACAGCCCGCGCAATATTGAGTTCAGCCAGGCGACCCGCGTCCGGGCAGCCTGCTCGGGGTGTCATCAAGTGCAGGATGATGAGTTGTTCGATTACCCGAGCAATCATTCGGTCCTTGATTGCAAGGAGTGTCATTTGCAACACGGAACCTTTGTCTCCTGCCTGGAATGTCATGAAGCGCATCTGGAAACCCAGGTTTATGATAATTGTCGTGAATGTCACCGGCCGCACATGCCGTTGAAGATTGCGTATCAAAACACCATTGAGTCAGCAGCCTGCACGGTTTGTCATCCGCAGGTCGGGAAAATACTGGAGGAGAACCGGACCCGACATCACGACCTTCTCTGTGTTTATTGTCACAAGTCCCAGCACAAACAGATACCGGGCTGTATCACCTGTCATGGAGAGTCGCATTTCCGGGCAATCCGCGTGAATTTCCCGGATTGTAACGACTGTCATGTCGGGCCGCATGATCTTGTGAATTGACCTGTTCTGCTGCCTGTTGAAAGACGTAGCCCCGAAATTAAAACGTTATGAAGCCGATGAAGCCAGTGTTGTTGCAAATAAAAGGGAAATGCCGCCTGCTACCTGCAGTGATGGGCAGCTTTCTGCTTTTGCTGGTGTTGTCCGGAGTGGTTTGGGCGGGGGATCCTTTTGGCTTGACCGGTAACTGGTCTTATCGCGAAACTGGGGGAGACGTTGAGGCCTTGTCGACTTTCAACCATAGCTACACGCTCAATTATAATAAGGAAGTGAGCCAGTTTATCGGTGTGAACGGTGCGGTACGCTATAATGAGCATCAACCCTCGGTAGGAGCCTCATCCGACTCGCTCAATGCGTCGATTTCCTTCGATTTACGCAATGATCTGTTTTCCACTAACCTGGGAGTTTCGAGGAATCAGTCGAACCGTGATGGTGCTGCGTCTACTTATACCGATACCCTCGGGGGGACATTTTATACCTTGAAGAAAAAATGGCCGATTCTCAGGCTGTTTTTCAGCGCCAGTGATAATTATGATGATAAACAGCCGCGCTCAAGCGACTCCGAGTCGCTCACTCTCGGCGGCAGTATTGATTATAATTGGCGTGATCTCGATATGTTGTACAATTTTCGTAACTCCACAACCGAGGATCAGGTCAGCGGTTCGTCGAATGAGACAATTGAGCATCTGGTGCAATTGAGGTATTCGCGGAGTTTTTTCCAGAATCGTTTGTCGATAGCGGCTTCGCAGCAATATCAGAGGAATGAAACAACCTCCGAAATTACCCCGAGTATCGGTGGAGAGTTCCTGGTCCCAGTGACGATTTTAGCGTCGTTTTCAGCTGCTGACGATACGCCGGCATTTGGCGCACTGACGGCAAATCCCAGCTTGATTGACGGGGATGCAATCAGTTCGGCGGGAGTTGAAATTGCGACAACGACAGTGGCTCAGAATGTTGCCGCTCAGGTTAATTTCCAGGGCGTCAGTCGTTTGCGGGTTCTGCTCGATCAGGCATTGACCCCGGCATTGCAGGGCTTGCTCAGTTGGGAGGTCTGGCAAAGTACCGATGGCTCGACCTGGACGCAGATTGTGGGTGTGCTTCCGGCTGTTTATCAGCTCGAAAACACGCGCACCGTCGTGCTGCTTGACTTGTTGACCCCGGTGAGTGCCCATTACCTGAAAGCTGTGTCGCGAATCGGTTTGATTTCGCCGACCACTGTCTATGTGACGGAATTAGAGGCCGGAGATGTTCAGACGACCACGGCGTCACGGGTTTCCATCCGTTCGCAGTTAACCAATTATCAAACCGAGTTCAGTGCCAGTTATCAACCGAACGAAAAATGGCGGGTCAGCTACAATATGCGCCTGAATCAAAATGAACAGGCAGCGGGCCTGAACAGCAGCCAGTTCAACCATTCTGTCAATGCCAGCTACTTCCCGACTGAGCGGTTGAGCGTCTCTTTGGGGGTTAGCGAGAGCACTGATCAAACCGATGGTTCTGCCGATCAAACAAGCAGGAACTATGCTGTTTCAGTCAGTTCCGCGCTTATGAAGACACTGAATCTTTCTCTCGGCTATACTAGAAGCGAAACATCCAGGGGAGAACAGGCCGATAGCAGCAGCGACAATATCAACGCGGTCATCAACGCGGTCATCTACCCTGATTTGACGGCCAGTCTCAGCAATGATTGGAGCCGGACCCAGAGCGGGGACGGCAATGAATCGAGCAGTTTCGGGATGACCTTGAATGTAAACGCAAGAATCTCACCCCGTTTCGATGTTAATCTGAGTGCCAGTTATGTTGAGTCAAGCAGCAGCACTGGCGAGGTCACAGCGGATACGGTTGACAGCTCGACCCGCTATTCGCTGAGTGCCAACTATCGGCCCTCTGATGTTCTGCTGCTGAGTGGCGGTTTGACCCGGGATGAAGAGGCGGATCGGAATACGCTCAACGCCAATGCGACATTTTTGGCCACACGCAAGATTCAGACAACGTTTGGTTATAGTCTGTCTTTCGGTGAAGAGGAAAGTTCGCAGTACAATGCAACTCTCAACTGGTTGCTGAATCGGCAGATGTCACTGCAGACCAATGGTAATTATCTGATCGCTGATGACCAGACAAGTTGGGCCTTTGCATCGACGGTTAACGCAAAATTCTGAGTCGGGGAATTCCGGGCAGGTACGAAGGTTTTATGAGGTATCGGTCGTTTTCCCCCTGGCGAGTGAAAGCTTGAAAAGACAAAAGGTGGTTATTATGCGGAAGTATCTGATTGTACCTCTTTTATTGTTGTTGGGGGTGTGCGGATGTGCCCAGCAGCCCGCTTACTATGCGGCTGAAACTTTGGGGCTGGGGTATATCAAACGGGTTGTGGTCCTGCCGTTTGAAAATAATACCGACAACAAGCATGCTCATCAACGATTCCACGATGCGGTCACGACGGAAATCCTCCGTCGGGGGCTGTTCGAAGTGGTGGAAAAAGGGGAGGCGCAACGTTTTTTGCGTGAAGAATTGGTTCGTAAGCAGCAGGAGACGCTTGATCAGGCAACAGCCCAGAGATTGGGTTATGAGCTGAACGTTGAAGCCTATCTGGCCGGGTCGGTCGAGGATTTTTCCGAGCGGCAGAATGGGAATTATCGTTATCCGGTCGTTGCTGCGACATTGCGCATTGTCGATGTCAAAACCGGTCAGATTATCTGGCAGAGCAGCGGCAGTGAAAGTGGCTACAATACTTCGGGCCGGATTTTCGGGTTTGTCGGAGCAGATATCAACCAGGTTAGTTACCGCTTGGCTCAACGTATGCTGGGAACCATCACCGCGGAGTAAGGTTTGTTAGAACGGCTTTATCTGGTTTTTGGCCAGAGTCTCATTTTGCTGATAGCGCTGTTTGGCAGCGCGTTATCGGTTTCAGCCCAGCGGGTTGCTCTCTTGCCGATGGCTGATTACAGCCGCGGGCTCGACGGGATCAATCTGCCCTTTACCCAGGAGGTTGAAAAAGCGTTAACGGATCTTGGTGTTGAGATGATACAACAGGAGCAGGTTCTGCGGTTTATGGCAGAAAACCGCCTGCGTTCATTCAGTTATCTTGATTCTTTTCTGGTCCAGAAAATGGGTAAAGATCTGAAGTGTGCCGTGGTGCTGATCGGGACAGTCACAGAAATCGGCGGTCGTAAACCGGTTCTCGGATTGACGTTTACCGCCTTGGATGCAGTCTCCGGCAGTCCGGTCTGGTCGGAAACAGGCGCCACCAGCATTGTCGAACAGGCAAGATTTCTGGCGATCGGTGAACCGCAGACGGAGCAAGATTTGGCTGCCCCGTTGATCGGTAAATTATTACGACATCTGGGGGGGACTGTCGAAGCCGGGGCCATTCCCAATGAACGAAGTTATCAACTGGCCGGTATGCAGTTATTTCCGGCTTATGTCCGTGGCCGAGAAAAGATTGAGGCAACCCTGAAGATCAGTTTTCTGCACGCCGAACCGACGATGGTTGCCGTTGAAAGTAATCAGCGCAGAACCTATCTGGAACAAGATCCGGAGACGGGGATCTATCAGGGACAATGGCGGGCTCCGCAAAGGGATGGTTTTTATCCCCTCGATTTGATTCTTGAATGGGGAGCCGGACGTTTTGTGGAACGTGTTGAAAATATTTCGTCTTTCCAGGTAATCAACCAGCCGTCAGGTCTGGAGATCAAGGTCAAGAAGGCGCTGCAACTTGATAATCAGCTGGCATTCCGAAGCCATATTCTGATTCTACCGAAAATCCTTGATATCAAGCCGATGGCACGCTGGGCTTTGGATATCCGCACCGCTAAAGGTGTGTTGCTGACAACTCAGGAATATGAAGGGGATATGCCGGAACGGATGGTCTGGGAAGGGCGTGGCGGGGACGGTTACCTGCTGAGTGACGGAAAATACGAGATTACCCTGCATGTCTGGGATCTCGCCGGCAACCATTCAAGCGATTCATTCATGGTTGTGATGCAGCGCCATGCCCCACAGATCAAAGCGGAGACTCTGGTCAGGCAGGGTAAAAATCTGCTTCAAGTGACCAGTCTTCCCGGGACGTTTTTTTCGTTCAAATCCTGGTCGCTGGAACTTCTTTCCGAACATGGTGAATCTTTGCTGCGACAGAATGGTCAGGATTTGCCCCTCGTCCTTGAATTTGTCCCGGTTGTCGGGGAGGAGAAACTTTTCCTGAACTTCACCGGGGAAGATCGTCTGGGCAACCGGCTCGAAAAAGTACACATGGAAATAACCGTTCCAGAACTGAAGCCGACGGAGAAGACCCCGCAGGTCGATTCCTGGGTGCAGGATTTTTGATGAAATATTTTCTGCGGTTTTTCTTTCTGCTGTTTTTGACCGCCATGTTGAGCGGCTGTTTCGGTGCGCAACAGTTGCAAACACGCATGATGGCAACTGCCCGGCCGGACGGTGTCTGTCGCATGGCGGTTCTGCCTTTTGATAACTGGACGAATGAGGAACAGGCCGGAGTTGTCGCGCAACGGATATTCTATGGTGCACTGGTGAACTCAGGGGCATTCGAAGTCCGTCCCGAAGGGGATGTGAGTCTGTTTCGGTTGCGACATCGCCTCGCCCCGGGGGCATTGTTGGGGAAATTTCACTTTACTGATCTGCAGGAAAAACTGCAGATCGATGCCATTGTACAGGGGCGGCTGACGGAAGTGGGGAGCATTTCCGGACGGGGTGCGGACGAGGTCCCGGTGGTTGCCATGCAATTACAGGTTTATGATGTGCGGCGCGGAGAACTGCTGTTAAGTACGTTCCATCATCGCTGGGGAGACGACTATCGCAAGGTGATGCATTTCGGGACTGTGACCACCTTAACTGGTTTGTTTGACAGAATGTCGGACGAAATTATTGCCGATTGGATAGAAAGAGGATTGGGGAATTGTCAATGACAAAAAGTTGCGGTTTTTGGGGTTTATTGCTGATCTTGGCGCTTTTGGGGCCAGTGGTTGAATGTCAGGCTTTCGGGGGTGACAAAGCGCTGGTCACGATCAATGGCAAAAGTTTTACGGCTGAAGATTATCGACACTGGTGGCACGAGTGGCAGGAGCCGGATACGCCTTTTCCGGAAACTTTCGATGAGTTTGTCGACTGGATGCTGCTTTCACAAGAAGCCCGGGATATGCAGTTGCACGAAAATCTGAACTATCGCAAAAAAATGCAGGTTTTTCTCAAAGTCCGGGCTTTAATGCAGTTAAAGGCAGAAGAGGTCGATATACGCAAGACGATCCCGCCCCGAGAAGAGCTCTGGCAGGCGTACCGTGAGGGATTTACCCCGATTCTTAATCTGCGAATGTTGGCGGTGACAGATGAGGAACAGGCTCATGTTGTGCGGAGTTTTCTTGATCGTGGAATAACGCTTGATAAGGTTGTCGCGGCCGCCGGGCTCAAGGGCCTCGCCGAAGAACTTGAGGCGACCGGGCCGCTGCGATTCACCAGAATCCCGGAGTCATTACGGGAGCTGGCCTTGCAGTTAAAGGTCGGAGAAGTCGGTGGCCCTGCCAGTTTCGGCCACTCCCGGTACTTTATTGAAGTTCTGGATAGAAATGACGGGACTGATGAAGATTTTGAAACCGTCAAGCAGATGCTGATCCAGGATGCCCTGAAACGGCAGGAATATCAGTTGACTCTGGAGCTGGTGGAACAACTGAAGAATGATTATGCGGTTGAAGTGTTCAATGAAGTCATTGAGGCGATTCAACCCGGCACAATTGATGCCGAGTTGGCCGGCAAGATCGCGGTCAGGATTGATCAGACAGAAGTCCCGGCCAAAGTCATTTTCGATGCCGCCGCCAAGGCGCAAAAGCTCAGGGGGCAGGCTCGCACGGGCGCTGAAGATTTTCTCAGTTCCAAAACACGAGTTGTCAATGACCTGCTGGTGCAGACCCTGACAAGCATGGAAGCCCTCGCAAGGCACTACGAAGAGAGCCCGCCACTCAAACATACCTATGAGTTTTATGCCCAACATCGTCTCATCAAGGAGCTTGAGGCAACCATTATCCAGCCACAAGTTAAGGTTGCCGAATCTGATATTAGTGTTTATTATAGAGAGAACTCCAATGACTATGCGCGTGAGGGATTGCTTGAGTTGGCAATTGTCAAAACCAGGGAGCGTGAACTCGCGGCGAAATTGCATGAACGGCTGAAAGCCGGCGAAGATTTTTTTGTCGTCATGAAGCCGATAGCGCCCGCCGGTGTCGAGGTGAAAAAACTGCCTTTGCAACACCTGAGTCCCCAGCTTCAGAAAGAGGTCGGCAGGTTGTCAGATGGACAGGTTGTGGGCGGCATTGAAGAGGGGGAGGAAGTGCTCTTTATCAAGCTGGTGCGGAAAGGTGAACAGGAATTCGCACCACTCGAAATGGTGAAAGAGCAGATTCGGGAGCAGTTACTCACGGATCGTTTTGCTCAATTACGCACCGATATGATCAAGCAGTTGCGACAGCGCTCGGTGATTAAGGCCAACCGTTCTGCGTGGAAAAAATTGCGTAAAGCTCTACAGCGGGAAGAAAGTTGATCATGAATACTGAACAGCAAAGAGTTCGATTCTCTCCGGTGTTTCTTGCCATCGTCGTTCTCCTGACGGCTCTTGTCGCAGCCTGTGTGCCGAGTGCCCCGAGTGGCAAGGGAGGGAAGACCTGCCTCGATTGTCATGCTGAGTATAAACAGCGCTTTTCGAGCGGAGTTGTTCACCGTCCCGTCGCCAAAGGGGACTGTTCTGCCTGTCATCGTAAACATGGTCTTATCGGTGGGGCATTCCTGAAAGCTCCGGCGCCGAACCTCTGCTTTTTCTGTCACACCGAAATGGCGGCAGAACTGGGACAAAATCAGCAACTGCACGCTCCGGTCAGGGATGGACAGTGTGATCTTTGTCATCAACCGCACAATGCCCCGGAGAAGTTCCTGTTGGATGAATCACGCAATGAGGTTTGTTTCAACTGTCATCAGCAAGAGGACTTCTCGCGTCGGTACATTCATC
This sequence comes from Desulfuromonadaceae bacterium, assembly GCA_013138655.1. GTDB lineage: Bacteria > Desulfobacterota > Desulfuromonadia > Desulfuromonadales > Geopsychrobacteraceae > Malonomonas. The sequence continues at coordinate 21,758 of WTCI01000091.1, forward strand.
CCCCGGTTGAAAAGGGCTGCGAAACCTGCCATGCAACTCATGGTTCCGTCGAGGAAAAGCTGTTGGTCAAAGAGGAAACAGCGCTCTGCCAGGATTGTCACGATCAGACCAGTCAAGCTTTTATGGACCGCCATGGTGGCTACCCGGTCCGTCAGGGGTGCAGCGAATGCCACAGTGTCCACTCATCTGACGATGCAAAACTGTTGAAATCCCACGTCCATAAACCGGTTGCTGAGACAAACTGCCAGACATGTCATCAATCGGCCAAGGATCAACAGCCCTTTGCCGTTAAAAAATCTGCAGATCAGCTTTGTGCCGATTGTCATGCCGAAAAGCTCAGCAGTTTTTCCGTCAACGGGGTGCATCCCCCGGTGAAGGATGGCGAGTGCACCAGTTGTCACTTGGTGCATGCCGGTGATTTCGTTGGACTTACGAAGAAAAACCCGCAACAGCTCTGTTTCGACTGTCACCAATTTAACAGTTTTGGACCGGAGGCCCCGGCAAAGGGGGCGGGGAGTCAACATTCACCGGCAGTGCAGGGTGATTGCTTAAGCTGCCACGCTCCACATATTCCGGCTGAAGGGCAGCAAACTCTGTTGCAAAAAGATGGAAATCGTCTCTGTCTCGACTGTCATGCCGAC
>WTCI01000319.1 GCA_013138655.1 Desulfuromonadaceae bacterium
GGCTGGAATCGATGGTCTCTGAACCAATCCATTCGTAATTTCCCTTATTGTCGATGAATTCCACCAAGCCCTTATCACGTAGTATCTGTAGTTGTCTGGCAATTGTGGACTCGAGAGTGTTGTTGTCGGGAAACATCTGGGCAAATTCAGGCAAATATTGAAGCATCTCCTGGAAGGTGAAGTTGTTTTTTCCCGTTTTTTTACAATGCTTGATGATGCATTGAATCAGGGCAGCCTGCCACCCCTTTCGCTCACTAGACGTTGAGGCACTACTGGCAGGGGTGTCTTCATAGCGCCATGCTGCGAGGGACAGCTCAGGAAAGGAATGAACTGGATATGCGTCCTCTTGGAAACGTGTATCCAGGGTGTCGAGTAATTTCAAATAGTCTGCGGCATTACACCGCCTACTGGGGCCATTATTGCCAATTTGGATTCTAAGTTTTTTGTCAATGTAGGTACGAGACTGGCTATCAAGAGTCGGAAAAGCCCAGGGGCGTATCCAATATAGGCCCATCGATAAATTCCAACCAACACCCCGCCTGTGTGTTGCATCGTCGAACGCAGCAATAAAAGACGCTCTCGTCTCAGGATTGTCTGTATCTGAAAACTCTATTGCCTGGTTAAAGATTTCCCAGAGGATGTCAATGTTATCCGGCTGACGATCTTCCTGAAAAGAGAAAAACCATGATTTTTGATTGTTAAGAACGGGTATCCCTTCAAAAGTTTCCGGGACGGGCTCTTCGACATCCAGGAATTTTGCCAATTCCGTTGCGATGATCTTTCGATTTGAATCGGTAATACCTCTATTAAATGTCCCTAGCGTGGTAAAAGGGCAGATATCTTTTAGAGGGCCAGAAGTGCCATCAGTGAAATGATCTTGTAGGTAGGACAAACCATCTACCCTGCTTGAAATATTATGGATTGCTTCTACGAGAGGTTCTCTGTTCTCTTTAAAAGCTCTTAGCTTATCAGCCACAGCTTCATAAAAATTGGACCATTGAAATCGGCTTTTATCAACAAGGCGATCGCCAAACCGTTCCTTCCAGTAGGGTGCATTTCTAAATCGATACAAGTCTTGCGGTTTGTCATCAAAAGCAAAGGCAATTAATGCGTCATTTGTCCAATCCCCCGGTAAAACCCTCCAAACGATTGCTCTATAGGTGTAGAAATACCATTCTCGCGGCTTCTCAAAAGGTGTCCAATCGACGATGACCCTTTGACCGTCACCAAGGTTTTCTGTAATTGTTCCGATTGCTTTGATCGACATGACCGAGACGGTTTTCCCTCGGTTGTCGAAAGGTAGATTGCGTTTCCGCGTATAGGTCGCCTTGATCGCTATGTGGTCACCCACCCGCATAGACTTTATATCTTCAAGGTGCTTTGTGCTGTTGCACTCCCAGATACCGTCCTTATAAAACCTTGTGGTTTGATCTTCGGTCCCACCGTACGATGCGCCGACAAACCAACAAGCACGGGTTCCTACTCCATCAGGCATTGAATTCATTATGTACCCCCCTTGAATCTATTTTTGGCCTTTAAATTGTAAATGTTCGTTATGTATTCAACGTTTCGGCAACGACCGTTGATATCTCTTTACTGGACAACAACCGCATAATACTCGAATCAAATGCCCGCTTAAATTCCGGGTCCTGCGCATAGCGCTTGTAGAGATCCAGCTCTCTTTTCCGCTCCTGACTGACCGCTTGGCTGATCAGTTTTTCCAGGGCAATGCGACTGTTCTGCTCATCTTGGTTGTCAACGACCTGGGTCTTGTAATTGGGATTGCTGAATACGTGCTGAGCGATATTTATGAATTTGACCCGCTGCCCTTCGGGGGTTGCATCCCATCCTGCAAACCACCGCTCGTTAAAGAGTCGGATGATTTGAGGCAGAATGGGGACGTGAGGCAGAATGGGGACGGATTTATTTTTCGACCCTTCATGACAAACCCTCCTGACAACATATTCCTAAATGTTGTTCCACCATATATCGAGGCGGCTTTTCAGGCAAGAAAGAGCGCTTCCCACAATCCCCCACATTGCAAGAATCTCAGCCATCCCCCCAAGGGGAATAGCTGGTTCGACCAAAAGACTCAGGCAGAGAAAAATCGGTCGAGAAGGGTGCGAAAAGAATTAACCGTCGTGGCCCTTTTCAACTTCTTCAACTCTCGCTGCAACCCTTCGTCGGGAATGAAATTGAGCAGATCTTTCAACTTCATCAACGCCTGCCGTTCTCCACAGAACTTCACCGGATAACGTTCCAGTAAATTCTCGATATAATCAGCCAACTCACGGCGCCGCTGTGCCTCGGCAACCTGTCCGGGAAGTTCACCGCGAATCCGCCGGAACAGTAATGGGTCGGCCAGCGCCCCGCGACCGAGCATCAACCCGGCGACCCCGGTTTCCGCCAGCAACCGCTGCCCGGTGGCGGCATCATTGATATCACCGTTGGCAATGATCGGCAGCCGGGTTCGCGCAACCACCTCAGCAGTCAACTGGTGATCGACCTGCCCGGCGTACTTCTGCACCACGGTGCGCGGATGCAGGATCAGGTAATCGAGCCCGCAATCTTCATACTGTGGCAACAACTGAAAGATCTGCTGTGGATCATCATAACCGGCCCGACATTTCACGGAAAAACTGCCGCTGATCGCCTGGCGCAGCGAAGTCAACAGCTCGATCAGCTTGGCCGGATCGCGCAGCAGCTCCCCCCCGGTCGCCCCGGTGGTCATCCGTCCATAGGGGCAGCCGAGATTGAGGTTGAGATGCCGACAACCGGCCTCCTGCACCCGCGCCGCAGCTTCCGCCAGCGCCTCGGCGCTGTTGCCGATCAACTGCACCACCAAGGGGACCGCCGCTTTATGAGCGGCGATTTCCGCCAGATCAGCCTTGGCAATCCGCTTGCGCGCTTGTTTGTGGACACGCACAAATTCGGTAAAAACCAGGTCGGGAGCGGCCTGTTCGATAAAGTAAGCGCGCAGGGCATCGTTGGTCAGCCCCTGCATCGGGGCCAGCATCAAGGGAGGGTGGTCAGAGGACCAGGGGAGCATATTCATCGTTCACTTTGCGGGATCAATGGCCGTAATAGCGATTCCAGCCCATTGACCTTGATTTCATAGATTTCCAGCAACTGTCGACCGAGTTCACCCGCCGGCAGATTGTTCCTGACCAGCCAGACCACGTAAGGCTCCGGCAGGTCGACCAGGAAACGTCCCGCGTATTTGCCGAACGGCATCCGCGTGATGGCCAGCTTACGCAGTGCCTGCGGATCGGCCGACACCTGCTCAGCCATTGCCCTGCCGCGCCCTTTTTTTCCGGTAGAGGCGTTCATCAGCCAACTTGAGCAGTTCTTCCGCTGACGACGGATGATCCTCCAACACCGAGGAGAGTCCGAAACTGATATGGATGGCAATCTGCTCGTCCTGCCAGCTCAGCGGCTCCGCGACAAACCTGTCCGCCATCCGTTGCAGCAGAAGTTGCGCTTGCTCCAGTACCGTTTCCGGCAGCAGCAGGATGAACTCATCACCGGCCAGCCGGGTGACCAGATCCGACTGACGGCTCATCTGCACCATTCCAGCAGCCAGGTATTTGAGCAGAGCATCGCCGCAATCATGGCCATAGGTATCGTTAACCGACTTGAACAGGTCAAGATCGACAAAGGCCAGCGACAGATGAGAGTGATAACGCTGGGCGCGGGCAAACTCGCGTTCCAGGGTCTGTTCCATGGCCCGCCGGTTATGCAGCTCAGTGAGTGGATCGTGAAAGGCCAAATAGTGCAGATTCTCGTGGGCGGTCAGGTTGGAAAGAAAGAGCGAAACCTTGACCGCCAGCCGCTCCAGGTGAATCGGATTATAGCCGGGATGAAAGCGCTTCGCCGAGGGATCTGCCAGATTGAGGCTACCGACCAGCTTGCCGTTGAGGCTGACCGGCACCATCGCCAGCGATCTGAAGTGGAATTTATCCAACTCCGGTAACAACACTTGGTAAGGGCCCAGATTTTCATTTTCCAGCAGCGGCTTATCACCACGCCCGAACAGCCGCATAAACTCTTCGCGCTCGATCAGGTTGAGATGCTTTCGCAACTGCGAGCTTAACCCGGCACGGAAAATCGGCGCCGTGGCCTCCTCTTCGCGGATCAGGCTGAACCAGACATGCGGCACGTCGAAAATATCACCAATCTGCTCCTGCAGAACCTGGAAAAAGTCCCGGAAATTGAGCACCCCGAGGATACGCGTCTCCAGCAGGTGGAATTTTTCCGCCAACTGCTCAATCTCCCGAAAGCGTTCAATCAAGGTGTCATGCCGCATGGTCGATTTTCTCGAATAAAAAGGGAACCATCAAAAGCAAAGGGTAGCACAGGCAAAGGTAAATCGCCGCGACAATTTCAACCCGGAATTGTCCGCAACCTCTCCAACAATTTCAGGTTCGCATTTTCGGCAAGCACCGCAACGCGTAAAAAACGCTTGTCGAGCGGCACAAAATCAGCACAGTTACGGATCAGCAGACCCTCCCGGCGCAACACTGTGGCAAGTTCCCCGGCGTCCGGAAACACTTCCGGCAACCGGCCAAGCAGATAGTTGGCTTCCCCGGGAAAGACTTTGATCCCCAGCGCTTCCAGCCCCTGCCGCAAGTCAGCCCTCAGTCTCGGCAGCTGCCGCAACGTTTGCTGCCGGTATTTATCGGCCGTCAGGCAGGCCTTGGCGGCAGCGATCGCCAGATT
>WTCI01000102.1 GCA_013138655.1 Desulfuromonadaceae bacterium
TCGCATAAATAACCACCGGCTCACTACTGCCCCGTTAAAAATTCAATTCTGGCCCTTTTCGGCGCTGCCTGCGTGGCGCCAACTTGATTTAACGCACGGCCAGGCCTGCGGTGTCGCCGCCTTGGCAGCACGTAAAATGTCTCAGAATTCATTGACATGACTAACCGCACGGGACTCTAGAGAATCCGGCTACACCCCGGACCGCTGATAACACTTCGACCACCGCTTTGAGGGTTCACTTGTATCTGGGCGCTGATACGCTCCTTAAGCGCGGGGACGTGCGATATGACGCCGATCAGTTTGCCGTCCTGCTGCAACCCGGCGAGGGTCTCCAGAGCTGTGTCCAAAGCTTCTTCGTCCAAAGTGCCGAATCCTTCGTCCAGAAACAGGGAATCGACCCGGACGTTTTTGCTGGCCATGTGGGAAAGCCCAAGCGCCAGAGACAGGCTGACGATGAAGCTCTCACCACCGGACAGGTTTTTGGTCGACCGAGTTTCACCCGCCTGATAGTTGTCAATCACATTGAGTTCCAGAGGTTGCGCATCATCCCGGATCAGCAGGTAGCGATCCGTCATTTTCTGCAGTTGTCGGTTCGCATGTCCGATCATCATTTCAAACGTCAGACCCTGAGCGAAGTTTCGGTACTTTTTCCCATCAGCCGAACCGATGAGTTCATGCAACATATCCCACCGCAAGCATTCACGTTTTTGCGCATCGATTGCCTTGGCACGCTCTTGCTGTTTTTGTCTCAGGCTGTCGTTCTCTTTCAGCTTCTGCCGGATAGCGCCGATCTCCTGCTGGATTTCCTTGTGGTTGTTGACAAGAGCATTCAGCGCCTGGTCGAGTTCCTCCCGGGATTGGTTCGTGACCCGTTTCTGCCGTTCCGTTTCCAGCCGCGCTGTTTTATCCCGTTCCTTCGACTCCAGCTCCGTTTGCTCATTGGTCAGCTTCTGGGCTTGCTGCAGCAGTTTTTTGCGTTCGTCTTCCGGCAAGCAGGCCGACAAATAGCCGACTTCATCCGTAAAGCCGGAGGTTCCGAGCCGAGCCAAAAATGCCTCTTCAGCCGTCTTCAATTGACCGGCTCGTACAGTCATCGATTTTCCCAGCTCGTCAGCCCGGTTTTTCAGTTTGTTGAGCTCCTGGGTCGAGGCAATGAGCAGCTGGCGAGAACCATCGAGATCCTTTTCTGCGGCTTCAATCGCTGCAGAGAGACGAGACTCCTCATCGTCAGGGCTCTTGTCTCCGAATAGCTCTCGACGATCATGGGCCAGGCAATTACGTTCGCGCCGCAAGGTGCTGAGCTGTTCCCGCTGGTTATTAAGCTCTGTATCAGACTTATTGATTTGCACTGCCTGATGGCGTATCTCAAGCTCCAGGGCGGAAATTTTCTGCTCAAGTTCCGACTTTTCCTTTTGCCGAGTAAGCCACTGATCGCGGCGAGCAGTTAGTTCAAACTGAACCTGATCCAGGACATCAGTCGAGAGTGTCTCGACTCCGTAGACAGAAACTTCCTGCTGCACCTCACACTGAGCTTTCTGATGCTGGGCATCGAGGAACTCGGCTTCCTTTCTTCCCCGTTCAAGTATTTGTTGGGCGGAGTCCTTTTTATGGGCGGCATCCTGAGTCTCCCGCTCAGCCACAACGACCGACTCTCTGGCTTTCTCAAGAGATTCGCGCAGGGTGCCTACTTCCTTTTCCATCGTGTCGGCGGCTTGCACGACCCTTGCTGCACCGTTGAGATTGGTCTCATTCTCCTTCTGCAGACGCGGCAAGATTTCTCGCAAATCGAGGTTCGAAGTCTCAATGGATAGTTCCAAACCGCCTTGATTGATCAGAGCCTCTGCGTTTGCGATCCGCTCGGCGCTCTCCTTTTTTCGGGTGGCAATTTGCTCCAAATCCTTGATTGTTTCCGCCTGCTTGACCTGCAAATCGGCAACAGCGTCATTTGCAGCTTTCAGGTCGGCTCTCACCCGCTTGAGCATGGCCGTCGTTTCATCCGGCACCGGGATGTTCCCTTCGGCGAAAGGATGCTCCTTGGCACCGCACAACGGACAGGGCTCGTCGTCCTGAAGTTGCTGTCGTGCTTCCTTGAAATCCTGGATCTTCTTGAGCAGGGAAAGCTGTGTTTCAAGCAAGTGCATTTCCCGTTCAAGGGAGCCGTGCTTTTCGATTTGTCGCTGGAGCTTCTCAGAAAGGTTTGTCTTGACGGAGGTAAGTGCATTGTGGCGGCTGTTGAGTTCGCCAAGGGTGCGTTTTGAGTCAGCAAGCGACCGGACCGCATCGCTGACTTCTTTAAGAAGGGATTTCCTCTCTTTCAGAGCCGACAAGCGGTTGCGCCAGTCTGTCAGATCTCGATCCTCAAGCGTGTTCTTGAGTTCGAGCAGTTTTTGACCAAGCGCGTTCTGGATGGTATCGAGTCCGCGTTTCCGGGCTTCCAGGTTTTCGGCCTGTTCATTCCAGATCCGGTTGGTTCCCGTCACCTGTTTCTCAGCCGCTTTGACTTCTTCGACCTTGGCGCTTTGCTGTGCATGGAGATTCTTAAGCGCATCGAACCGACCGCGAATCCCGGCAAGGTGTTCAACCAGACCTTCGTCCACCTTGGTTTCGGACAGATGTTTCAGTACATCTTCGAGGGTTTTCTGCTTTTTGCCGAGAATCCCGCAATTTTCATCATGCTTGGAGCGAAGCGTATCGAGTGATTTTTCCTGCTCGGTTATCGCATCATCTACCATCTTGATCGGCGCTTCTTTTTCACGAAGCTTCAGATCAAGTTCTCGCGCTTTCCGGATGACTCGCGATGCTTCTTTTTGCTCAGCCTTCTTCTTACCAAGATGCTCACCGGCCAGTTCCATGGCTTCTTCAGCGCGTTTTACCGTTTCCTCACGCGTCGGAAGCGCCTCCAGACATTCGCTGTGGCTACGGCGGTCTGTTTCCTGTTCGCGGCGGAGTGAGATTAGCCCGGCGTGATCGCCTGCCAGTTCCAGTGCCTGGGTGGCTCGCTGGAGTTTTTCGCGCTCGGGCGCAAATGCTTCCTGCCGTGTTTGCCAGTCCCGCTGCTGTGTTGCGATCAGGCTTAATTCCTCTTCGAGGCGTGCAATGCCATCAAGCCAGATGATGGCCTGATTTTTCTGTTCAAGCTGATTATTCAGTGCGACTTCCTGAAGGAGTTTCTGCTTCAGACTTACCTCTAATCGCCGTTCATCCTCTTCACTCAACAGCTGCATCCCGGCCAGTTCGGCCTGCAGTGTGTCCAGTTTTTTACGCTCATCAGAGCGGAGTTCATGGACTCGAATGGAAATCTGGCTGTAAATCTCCGTACCGGTAATTTGTTCCAGTATCGGTGCCCGCTCATCTGGTGCCGCCTGCAGGAATGCCGCGAATCCGCCCTGAGCAAGAAGCATGGACCGGGTGAAGCGGTCAAAGTCCATGCCGGTGACCGTTTCAATCTGTCCGGCAA
>WTCI01000247.1 GCA_013138655.1 Desulfuromonadaceae bacterium
CGAGCAATTTTTCTCAAGGTCAAGGAAATCAAGCGGTTGCGCGGAGGCGTGGCTGTCTACGCCGCACAAGCAAACGTGCAGATTGACGCAGAGATTGTGAAAAAGGGCCGTTTCCGGATGAAAACTAACTGACTTTCTGTGTCCAGACCGGCACAGATCTTCTGAAAACGCGTGCAGCACTGCAACGATCAGCCATTACCCCTTCGCTGCTTAGAAAAATCCCACACAAATTCAACGAGTTGAAATAACGTCTAGACTGGCAAGCTCCTTGCATATATCTTACCAGTATATTTCACAGCAGACTGGACAAAATAGTATGATTCTTCAACGCACCATTAAAAACAGCCTCACAATTTCCGGGATCGGCCTCCATACCGGATCGCGGATCAATCTTAAATTGTACCCGGCAACAGCCAACACCGGTATTATTTTCCATCGAACTGACGGAGAACAAACCGTCGATATCAAAGCCTGTCCGGAAAATGTTGTCGAGACCCGCATGGCAACAGTTCTGGGTTGCCACGGGACGACCGTCTCAACCGTAGAACACTTCATGGCGGCATTAGCCGCATTCGGCATCGACAATCTGCATGTTGATATTGACGGACCGGAAGTCCCTGTACTTGACGGGAGTGCCGCTCCTTTCGTCCGGGAAATCCAACAGACCGGGACAAAAACACTCGCCGGCAGCCGGAAATTTATCGCCATTCGTAAACCACTGGAAATTATCGAAGGAGAAAAACGAATCAGTATCATCCCATCGCGTTTTTTCCGTATCACTTTCGATATAGTCTTTGAGCATCCATCAATTTCAGTGCAGCAGTACAGCATGAAATTCACCACGGAAAATTTCTGTAAAGAGATTGCCCCTGCACGAACCTTCGGTTTTCTACACGAAGTTGAATACCTGAAAGCTAACGGTCTCGCCCGTGGTGGTTCACTTGAAAATGCTGTTGTTATCGACAATGAAGGAGTCATGAACCCGGAAGGATTACGTTACCCCGACGAATTCGTTCGCCATAAAATTCTTGACGCTTTCGGAGACTTCAGCATGCTCGGCTATCCCTTGCTAGGCCATATTCGTGCCTTTAAAGCCGGCCATGAATTGAACGCCAAAATGATCCAAACCATTCTTGACAATCCATCCCACTGGTCTTTTGTCGAATTCAGTGAACAGGCCCTTCGCGAAGCCCAGCGTTCCAGCACAAGACCCTTTGCTATTGACCTTGCATGGAACAAAGCCTAACCTAGCAGCTCACCACTCAAGGCAGCCTTCGGGCTGCCTTTTTATTACCATCTCAATGATTTAATGATGTCAGACTTGTTTTGTCATGACGCATTCAATAGAATCGGGCTTTCATCAGCCTGTTCGACATGAAGGAATATACTGATGAGTGATGAGGTGCCAACTTCAAACTCAGAGGGAAAACCCCGCCGCAAGCGTTACGAATGGTTGTTGATTGCCCTTGTCGTCCTCTTATTGGCGCTGATTCCACAACTGGAAAGCCAACTCTCTGATCTGACCTCACAATTCCCTGTCAATAACAGCATCATCGCCCTTTCTTTAATCAACCTGAATATTATTCTGGTTCTGCTGTTCCTCTTTTTAATTTTTCGCAACCTGTTCAAGCTGTTACTCGACCGCCGCCGCGGAGTTCCCGGGGCCAAACTTCGAAGCAAATTAGTTGGTGCCTTTATTGCCCTGTCACTCATTCCAACCATGTTGCTGTTCTTTGTCTCCGCAGGTTTCATCAGCAACAGTATCGACAATTGGTTCAATACTCAGGTTGAAAAGGCCCTTGATGAGTCACTCGACGTAGCCCAAACTTACTACCGCAATTCAGAGGCAAATGCCCTCTATTATGCTGACCAGCTATCCCGACGTATCCGCGAAGACAAATTACTCAATGAAGAAAACCTACCTCTTCTCCGCGAGCTGATCAAAATCAAGCAAGAAGAATACAACCTCGGAATTGTTGAAGTTTTCTCCGCAACCCATGAAGAATTAGTGCGCGTTGCCAATCCCAAATTACCAATTATTGAAATTACTTCTGCAACCTCAGACCCGGTCCGTGAAGGGCTCCAGGGAATCCGCTTTTCGCAAATCAGCCCGGTTGGGAAAGCCGACCTGATTCGCGGTATCGTCCCGGTACAATCAAACTGGAACCCCAAAGACATCGTCGGTGTCGTTGTCGTCAATTATTATGTTCCCTACTCACTGATCAACAAAATGAAAGAGATCGCCTCATCTGTTGATCAGTATAAAACCACAAAATCAATCAAAAACCAGATACAACAAAGCTATGTTGTGGTTCTACTGTTGATTGCCTTGATCATTATTTTTCTCGCCACGTGGTTCGGTTTTCACCTGGCTCGGGGGATCACTGTTCCCATCCAGGAGTTAGCGACAGCAACCACCCGCGTTGCATCGGGAGATCTTGATATCCAACTGGAAACCCGCAGCACGGATGAAATCGGCACCCTGGTGACAGCTTTCAATAAAATGACCGCCGATTTACGCCAGGGACGCCTCGAAGTTGAAGCGGCCAATCAAGAGTTACAAAGCTCCAACCTTGAACTTGACCAACGTCGCAACTACATGGAAATTGTGCTGGCCAACGTCACTGCCGGGGTTATTTCCGCCGATCGTTATGGCCAGCTCACAACCGTCAACAAATCGGCCGAGAACCTCCTGCATTTTAAGGCAGCTAAAGTTCTCGGCAAAGATTTCCGCGAAGTGGTACCCGCCGGCTACCTGCCAAAAATTATGGAGCTATTAAAAGAATTGTTCTACTCAGAAAAAGGGACAATCCGTCAGCAGCTCACGATCCCGATCGGCAATGACAAATACAACCTGTTGCTCAATATGACAACCTTGCGGGACGAACAAAACAATTTCATGGGAACAGTCGTTGTCTTTGACGATCTAACACAGCTTTTTAAAGCACAACGGATGGCTGCCTGGCGAGAAGTCGCTCGACGAATTGCCCACGAAATCAAGAATCCTCTGACCCCGATACAACTTTCCGCACAACGTCTCAGACGCCGCTATCTTGAACGATTTTCGGATGAGGATAACGTTTTTGATGATTGCACTCAGATGATCAGCCAGCAGGTTGAAGAACTGAAAAATCTCGTCAATGAATTTTCCAACTTTGCCCGGATGCCGGCGACTAAAGTCACCCCGAACAACCTCAATGACATCATCAAGGAATGTCTGATTCTTTACCAGGAAGCGCACAAGGAGATCTCGTTTGAACGTTCCCTGAATCAGAGTCTGCCGGTTACAAACCTTGACCGTGAACAGATAAAGCGGGTTATCATCAACCTCTTGGAAAATGCTGTTGCAGCGATTGATGGTCCAGGTAAAATTTCTGTCAAGACAACCTATAACCCAGGATTGCAAATTATCACCTTAACAATTGCCGATACCGGTTGTGGAATCCCGGCGGAGGACAAGCCACGCCTTTTCGAACCCTACTTTTCCACAAAAAAAACCGGGACAGGATTAGGATTAGCAATCGTATCGACGATCATCTCTGATCACAATGGCTACATCCGTGTCCGCGACAACAGTCCACATGGCACCCGATTTATCGTCGAGTTACCAGCAACAAATAGCTGAATGATGGAATAAATCTAGAAGGGGCAAAGTGTAAAAATGAAAAACATTCTCATCGTTGACGATGAAAAAAGTATTCGACAAAGCTTGGAGGGGATTCTCAAAGATGAAGGTTTCCAGACCTCATTCGCGGCAACAGGGGAAGAAGCTCTCAGCAATATCCAAAGAGAAGATCCAGATCTGGTCCTGCTTGATATCTGGATGCCTGGTATCGATGGGTTGGAAACCTTAAAAAAGATAAAGCATTTGCGCCCCAACCAGTTGGTCATCATGATGAGTGGTCACGGATCTATTGAAACAGCCGTTAAATCCACCAAACTCGGCGCATATGATTTCATCGAAAAACCACTCTCGCTGGAAAAGGTACTCCTGTCGATACAAAATGCCATACAAGTCGGGCAACTGGTCGCTGAGAACCAAACCCTTAAAGAAAAAATAAGTCGCGATTATGAAATGATCGGCGAAAGTCTTGTGATCAATAAACTGAAAAAACAGATTAAAATTGCTGCGCCAAGTTCTGGCTGGGTACTTATTACCGGTGAAAACGGAACCGGCAAAGAATTGGTTGCACGTGCTATTCATCTACAGTCAACCCGCTCACAAAAACCCTTTATCGAAGTAAATTGTGCTGCGATACCAGAAGAGTTGATCGAATCCGAGCTATTCGGTCATGAAAAAGGATCATTCACCGGCGCCACGGCAGCACGTAAAGGTAAGTTTGATCAAGCCAATGGCGGAACGCTGTTTCTTGATGAAATCGGTGATATGAGTCTCAAAACTCAAGCGAAAATACTGCGCATTCTGCAAGAACATAAGTATGAACGTGTTGGTGGTAATCGCACCATAGAAGTCGATGTCCGGGTGATTGCAGCGACAAATAAATACCTTGAAGATGAAATCAATACAGGTAATTTTCGAGAAGATCTTTATTTCCGTCTGAATGTTCTCCCTTTCACTGTTCCTCCGTTGCGCGATAGAAAAGATGACATACCACGTCTCTGCCAGCATTTCCTTCAATATTTCTGCGGAAAAGAAAGCCGGGAGATTAAAATCATATCCGAAAAGGCCTCACAGGCCCTGATGACATACAATTGGCCGGGCAATGTCCGGGAACTGAAGAACCTGATTGAACGGTTAGTTATCATGACACCGGATAAGGACATTCAACTGGAAGACTTGCCTCATGCGATCAAACAAAATGCTGCTATAGACACACCTATCAACGACAAAATGGCTGAACTACCAGACTCATATCGTGCCGCCAAAGAACTTTTCGAAAAACAGTTTCTACTTAATAAGCTAGAGAAAAACAACTGGAACGTTTCTCGCACCGCAGAAGAGATAGGGCTAGAAAGATCTAACCTGCATAGAAAAATCAAGGCATATGGAATCGTACCGGAGCACGATTAGCGTGACAGTTTCCAACAAAAAAAGCTCCGAATTCTTTTAGAATCGGAGCTTTTTTTATTAATCTCAGACAAAAGAAAAAAGCCTCATCCATTGGATGAGGCTTTTTCAGAATAATTTCGG
>WTCI01000110.1 GCA_013138655.1 Desulfuromonadaceae bacterium
GGAGGGCTTTCTGCCGCTCACCCCGATCCGGCAACAACCCGTGCAACAGCCCCGTTCCGGCTTGCAGGAGTTCGGGCTCGACTACGCCGCCGATCCGGTCCTGAGCAAGCATCTGGCGCAATTCCTGGTGCGTAGCCAGATGAATATTGAATCGAACGCCGCACTCAAACCATTGGTAACCGACTGTCAGGCGCAGCAGGACGGCGTGGCCTTTATCCGCCCCAGTGCGGTACTGTTCAACGGTGGGATCTTCAAAGCCGCACCGATCCGGCAACGGGTGTTTGAACTATTGCAAGGCTTCAATGGTGACCAACCGTTGCGGGAGCTGCAGGGCGCCCACTTTGATCTGGCGGTGGCCAAAGGCGCAGCGGTCTATGCTCGTACTCTGGCCCGTGGTGAAGGGATCCGCATCAAGGCAGGAACCGCTCGTTCATACTATATCGGTCTGGAAAGTTCCATGCCCGCCATTCCCGGATTTGTTCAACCCCTCAAGGCACTGTGTGTTGTTCCGCAGGGGATGGAAGAGGGCAGCGAATCCGGCCTCAGCGATCAGGAGTTCGGCCTAATGACCGGTCAACCGGTGGAGTTCCGTTTTTTCAGCTCCAGCATCCGGGCCGGTGACAGCGTCGGCACCCGCATTGAAGATGCCGGCGAACTGGAGGAGACATCCCATCTGGAGATCACCCTGCCCCCCGTTGCCGGACAGCCCCCTCAGCTGATTCCAGTCAAACTGCACGCGCGGATCACCGAACTCGGGACGCTGGAGTTATGGATGCAGCACGACGACTCGGGGCAACGCTGGAAAATAGAATTCAATGTCAGAGGGCACTAACACCATGGCTCAAGCACGTTACTGTATCGGCATCGATCTCGGCACCACCAATTGTGTGCTTTCTTATGTGGACCAGAAACAGCCGCAACTGGGTTCTCAGGTATTATCCGTTGCCCAGTGGGATGCAGCCGGAAGTCTGGTGAACAGTTCGACGCTGCCCTCGTTCGCCTATGCGCCAACGGCGGCGGAAATCCCGCGTTTTACCACCGGAGACAACAGTGTCCCCGACCCGCTGGAGGGATGGATACCGGGACTGTACGCCCGTAACCAGATGGCGTTCAACCCGGGCCGGGTGATCCATTCGGCCAAGTCGTGGTTGTGTCACAACGATATCGATCGTACCGGTGCCATCCTGCCATGGCAGTCGGAAGAGATTGGCAGCACGGAAAAACTGTCCCCCGTACAGACCAGCGCCCTGTACCTGCGCTGGCTGCGTGAAATCTGGGATTGCACCATGCTGCCCGACCATCCTGATGCGTCTTTCAACGACCAGGATATTGTCATCACCGTCCCTGCCTCCTTTGATGAAGCAGCTCAGGAGTTGACCTTGCTCGCCGCGACCCAGGCTAACTACCCGTCGCGACTGCGCCTGATTGAAGAACCCCAGGCCGCCTTCTATTTCTGGCTGGGCAAAGATCAACATCTCAGCGAGCTGCATGACCTGCTTGAAGCTAGCGGCCACACCAGCGTCCAAGTTCTGGTGTGCGACATTGGCGGCGGCACCACCGACCTGAGTCTGTTTGAGGCCCGCGCCGACAAAAGCTCTCGTACCGGCCTGAGCCTGAAACGGGTCGCAGTCAGCGACCACCTGTTGCTGGGGGGGGACAACATCGACCTGACTCTGGCCCACATCCTTGAGCAGAAACTCACCCAAGGAAAAAAACGGCTTACCGGGCGCCAGTGGAACCAACTGCTGGTTCAGGCCCGCGATCTGAAGGAACGGATTCTCGGCGGCGAAGAGGCAATGGAGTGTGTGGACGCCGACGATGAATTTTCCATCACCCTGTCCGGTAGTGGAGCGGGTCTGTTCGCCTCCACCCTGTCGACCCGCATCAGCGCCAGCGAAGTTCAGGACTGTGTACTGAACGGTTTTTTCCCATTGTGCGCCGCCGGCGACCGCCCGCAACAACGCACTTCCGGCCTGAAAGAGTGGGGGCTGCCCTATGCGGACGATTCCGGCATCTCCCGCCACCTGGCTACCTTTCTCGAGGGTCAACGGGTGGATGCGGTATTGTTCAACGGTGGCAGCGTCACGCCCTTATTGTTACGCAACCGCCTCCATCAGTTACTGTGCAGCTGGCAACCAGAGCGCCCACCCGTGATGTTGCATAACGAAGCCATCTCCATGGCTGTGGCCCGCGGCGCGGCCCGCTACGGCTGGATTTTGCGTCAAGATGCCCCGGAAAGCCGCATCGCCGGTGGCCATGCCCATGCTCTGTATCTGACCGTGGTCAGTGGCAAAAAGAAAAAAGAAAAATCACTGGTATGCATTCTGCCCAAAGGGCTGGAAGCCGGGCACACCGTCCGTATCGACCAGGCCGAATTCGACCTGCTGGTTAATCAACCGGCCCATTTTCAATGCTGCTATTCCACCCGCCGCAATCAGGACCGCGCCGGAACTATTGTGCCCTGGAACCGTCAGGAATTTCATCCGCTGCCCCCCTTGCAGACGGCCATCCACCTGCCTGAAGGACACCCAGCTGTGGCCAACAATCGGCTGCGGGTTGCTCTGGAAGCCACCCTGAATGAACTGGGGCTGCTGCAACTGTACTGCGTAGAGATCGCAGGTGATGGCCGCTGGCGGCTGGATTTCAACCTGCGCAAAGGGGTGGATCAGAGCGACTCAACCGCCGCGCCACAAACCACCCTCGAAGTCGATGAGAAGGTCAACCAGGCCCTGCCCTGCCTGCGCTCGGTGTTTGCCAAGAAACGGGATCCGCAGCTGCCCGAAATCAAGCCCAAGCAACTACTCAAACAGCTGGAACAACGACTCGGAGCACGAGACAGTTGGAACTCGCTGACCCTGCGTTCTTTATGGCCCGAACTGGCGGCCGGCATGACGCGCAAGACCCGCAGTGTTGAGCATGAAGCCGCTTGGCTGTATCTGGCCGGCTTCACCCTGCGCCCCGGCTACGGTGTTCAGCTGGATGAGTCGCGCATGGAGGAGTTGTGGCGACTGTTCAAGATGGGGATGGCCTTTCCTAAAGAGAAACGGGTGCAAAGTCACTGGTACCTGCTGTGGCGTCGGGTGGCAGGCGGTCTGAATGCCTCACGCCAGGAACAGATCCTTGGTAAAATCCTGCCCGCCCTGCGCTCCAGCAGTCATCCGGCACCGGAAACCATCTATCTGGCCGGAGCACTGGAGCGTATTGCACCTGAAACCAAAGTGGAACTGATTCACCTGTGTACCAACAGTCTACTCAAAGAACGGGTGCGCCACAAAGCCCCCTACTTGTGGGCGCTGGGACGCCTTCTCAGCCGCACCCCGTTGTATGCCGGTGCCGACAGCATTGTCCATCCACGTGAGGTGGCAACGTTGTTCAGCAAACTCACTGCGCTCGACTGGCGCAGCGAACCCTGGAAAGGGCTGCCGAGCCTGTTTGCCTTGGCAGCCCGTTGCACCGAACAACGCGATATCGACATCGACGAAGCCTTACGCAAGCAGATCGGCAGCAAAATGCGCACAGCCAAGGCCCCGATCGAACAGATCCTCAGCGTCGAGAAATTTATCGCCATCAGCGATGATGATCGCGAAATACAATTTGGCGAATCGCTCCCTGCGGGTCTGATTCTCGTCAACCGAGCCGTTCTGGGAACATAGTGCATCCGGAAACCCTGGATGAACAGGATGAAGTTTTCCTATGGGAAACGAGCATTTTTTCGCGATGCCAAGGAAATCAAGCAGTTACGCGGAGGAGTACATCGGTACGCCACACAAGTGAGCGCGCTGATTGGCGCCAGGAGGCTGTTAATGAGAGGGTCTGGTGGGTGGCCAACCTGCCCGCCCAGGTCAATTGAAACAATGCCGGTGGATCAAATAGCATAGCTATCGGGAAAAGGTTATCTATTTTACCGGGTTAGTTCTCTCAAGAAGCAGAATTGTCCCTTGCAAATCAGACCGAGACTGCGATAATAACTTGATGATACTTAACTGCTGATCAACAGGGGAATGTTATGAATATTGCCGATTTCTGCTCCGAGCTCGATCTGCAACTGGGGCTCAGCCCGCCGGCTGAACGCCTGTCTCTTGCCAGCAAAATGCTGTGCAAAGCCTACAAGGTCACCCCCGACGATATCGCCATTTTCACCTTCGATACAGAGCGGCAAGAGTTGAGATTCAGCTGGCCGGAAAAGTTGAAAAGTTCCGGTTCGATTCCACTGACCGCAAAAAACTCGATGGTGGCACGGACTCTGCGTGAGAAGAAGGCCTACCTGGATAATCGTTTTTCCAGATCAGCTCACGGGGCAATTTTCGAGGCATTCTCCGGCGGTAATCCAATTCAGAAAATTATCAGCGTTCCACTGCTGAACAATAATGCCGAAAAGGGTGTCATTCAGATATCCCGCAAAGGGGCAGAAGCCAAAGATGCCGGGGCAGATTTCAGCAAGGGGGAACTGAATGCCCTGCAGAAGATGGCCGAGGTGATTGTCCGGCATATTTAATGCGCAAACCGAAACTTATTTACTCTGGTGGATAAAGCAACCATCCCAGTCTGCTGATGGCGGAACGTCCAGAAATTGCTCGATCCGTTGCAGGTAGAGTTGGTAGAGCGGTTGCGGGGATTTTCGATTGAGGATCGCCAACTCTCTTCTGGCTTCAACAAACTGCCGCTGACGGTAGCATGCCAGAACCCGCTGCCACTGCCGCAGCTCCGGATCATCTGCGCCACCCAGGCATAGCGGCTCAAAAATCTCCACCGACTGCTGCTTCCCCTTGACCCGTACCAAGTCGATGGGACGACAGAGGATCTCCCCGGCAAGCTGATTTCTTGTCTGTTCGGAAAGCAGAATCGTCGTTCCGTAAATCTTATTCAACCCCTCCAGTCGCGACGCCAGATTAACCTGATCGCCGATCACCGTGTAATCGAACAACTGCTCACTGCCGAAGTTGCCGACTCGCATCGGCCCGCTGTTGAGGCCGATACCGATATTGATCTCCGGTAATCCTTCTGCCAACCATTGCCGCCGCAGTCGCGCGGTCTGCTCTTTCATCCGCAGGGCGCACTTCACCGCCTGCAGAGCATGCTCATCATCATCCAGCGGCGCACCCCAGATCGCCATAACGGCATCACCGATAAACTTGTCGATCAGCCCGCGCTCCGCCATGATCAAACGGCTCATTTCGGTCAGGTAACGGTTCATAAAATCAGCCAGCGCCACCGAATCCATCGCTTCGGAGATGCTGGTAAAATTGCGGATATCGCTGAACATCACCGTTAACACTTTCTCTTCTCCGGCCAGCGACAGCTGTTGCGGATTCTGTAGCAGCTGCTCAACCACCTGCGGTGCCAGATAGTGACGAAAGGCTCCCTGCACGAACTGCTTCTGTCGCTCGACCAGCAGATAGTTAGCCAGCGTCACCAGCAACCAGATCAGCAGGATGGTCACCAGCGGGTAGGTCAAACCGACGATACTGCCGTTCTTGAACAACAGCAGATAGTTCCCGCTCACCGCTGCCAGCAGAATTATCAGCGCGCCAAAGGCGCCCACTAGGGGACCGGTTCTGGCCAACAACAAGCTGAGCAGGATGCCACCGACAACGATCAGCGTCAGGGTAATGCCGATTTCGGTAAAGATGTCATGTTTGAGCGGATCGGCCGCCAGCAGGTTGTCGACAATATTGGCATGAATCTCCACCCCCGGAATGGTGCGGGACAACGGGGTGGTCTGCAGATCCAGCAGCCCGGCCGCCGAGGTGCCGATCAGCACCACCGCCCCCTGCAGTTCAGCATGAGGCGTCTCGAGCAGAGCACTGGCAGAAAGATAGTTGAAAGTCCGCCAAGGACCGCGAAAGTTGACGCTCATCTGTCCCAGGTCATCGGTCGGGACAAACCGCTCACCGATGGAAACCCCCAGCAGACCGAGCTTTTCTCCTGCCGCTGCGGGAGCCGGGTGAACCTTCAGGGCCTGTTCGCCGAGAGCGATCCGGGCCACTTCCAACGCCAGTGATGGGTAAGGAATCCCGTCAAGGGAGATCAGCAGCGGCACCTTGTGCACTGCTCCGGAGGATTCGGGGAAGAAGTTAAGAAAGCCTTCGCTTAATGCCTGGGCGATGGCCGGATGATTGGCCGTTGCCCGGTAGGCAGGGATCAGGGTCAGCCGGTCGAAACCGACACCTTCGGCGGCCAATTGCAGGTTAGCAGAAGGAAAGGGCAACGCTGCCGGGTCTTTCAGGCCGTCATGCTGGGTCAACATGGCATAACCGAGCACCGAAGCGCTCTCTGCCAAGGCGTCACCCAACTGCTGATCGTGATCGAGACCCGGCAGCAGTTTCGCCAGCCCGGCGCCGATCTGTGGATAGCGCTGAAAAAAGTTTTTCGGTGAGGTCCGGTCAGGCTCGATGAACATCATATCGAGGCCGATCACCTTTGCTCCTTGTCGGCTGATCTGTTCAACCAAGCGGGCAACGGTATCACGTGACCAGGGCCACTGCCCGATCCGGGCCAGGCTCTTTTCATCGATATCGACAATGACGATCGGGTGCCGGGGTAGCTCGGCACCCCGCCAGCGGAACATGGCACTGGTCAGTTGATTGTCAAGGGCCTGCAACAGTGCCGGTTTGTCGGCGCCAAAGGAAGTGAACAACAAACAGGACAGCAAAACAGCCGCCAGTCCGGCCTTAAACGGGGTCGGTGTCAACAGCTGCTGCCGCAGACGGCTCAACGATCACCCCCGAAGACACCCATATAGCGATTACTACCACCAAAATCGACATAAAAATTACCGGCAATCGATTCAGCGTTCGGCCCGTAGAAAGATCCGTTGACGAAACTGGTTGCTGCCGGTGGGATACTGGCGCTGAAACCGGGGGCGGTCAGGGCACCGATGGTGCTGGTTACGTTCAGAGTGACTTCGTTAAAGCTGATGGTACCTGAAACCGGTGTCGTTGCGCCCCCATCAAAATCGAGCAGCAGGTTGGTCGTTCCACCGGTCAGGTCGATCATCGAACCGGTCGTCGGAATTTGTACCCCTGCGGCACCGCCGGTATAAGTGGCACTGAAGTTAGTGGCAATCAAGGTAGAAACATTGGTCGGCGAGGTCCGTTCCCCGGCAACCCACATCGAACTGGGCACATGGACATGATAGTCCAGCCCCGAGCCGGGCTCGACATAGGCGATTTCCCAGCTGCCCCAGGACGCATAGGTGGCCAACTGTTTAGACGGATCTGCAGTGACAAAATAGTTGCCGTAGGTTTTGAGCGGATTATTTGGATTCGGGCTGAACGCAATCGGCGTACCACCGCCAAGACCTGCTGCCAATATCCGATCGGTCAGATAGGCCGAAGGGTTGGTGCCACCGATCTGCAGGCCGCTGATCATGGCTGTCGAGCCGCCGATATCGGCAGCATTCATCGAACCGCTGATATCTCCTGTGTCCCGGTCGATACTCATAAACAGGTCCGCCGTCCCCATGTTCATGAAGTAGCGACGGTTGGTCTCCGGATTGTTCATGTCTTCGCCGACACCGACAACAAAACCTTCCCAAATCACACTGCCGGTCGTCGTTGCGCTGAGCGACGGGGTACGGAAACCGGCCCCGGTCAGCAGCCAGTTTTCCTCGGTTGCCTGGGTCAAAACATTGTGGGTGCTGCCGCTCAGATCAAAGCCGACTCCCTGAAACTGATTTCCGTAAAACTGGGCAAAACTGTTCGAACCACTGATCGCCAGGATCGGCCCAGGCCCAAGATCAACAATATCGTTGCCGAAAAACAGGCTGGTATTGAAGCCGGTTCCGGCAACATCACCGATAAAGAAGCCTACAGCATCGTTAGATGCTCCTTCGATGATGGCACCCAGAACCTTCCCGTTGTGCCAATTGACTGCCAGCTTAAAACCACCACCGATCGCTTCAAAATCGGTCGAAGCTAAACTGGTCAGGGATCCGACTGTCGGCCCACTGAACTGGCTGAAGCCGGTAGTCGGCATATCGGGACTTAACGTCGGAGTGCCGAGAAAGCCGATTTCGGAATAAAGATAACCTGGTCCGAACGTATCGTTCAAAGTGAAAACACTGAACTCCCCTGTGTTGTCGGTGGAGATAGTTGCCGTGTTGAAAGTAACTGGGCTGCCGAGCAGGGCCACCGTCCGACTGACATTCTGCTGCTTGCTGGAACCAGAATAAGTCAACGACGGATCATAACCGGCGACAACAAACGGGCTGATAGCAAAAGTACCGTTATTGGTTACTGCAGTACTGGTCAGGTTGTTGGCCGCAGTCTGACCGCTGAGGCTGCCAAGCCAGGTTAGATCGGCGATATTGCCGGCCAGCACCAGATCATCCTGCACGGCAGTAAAACGCCCGGAAACCGTCGCCGTGCCACCGGTGCCGAAAGGCGGCAGCAGGGTATCGGTGATCACCGTCTGGGCGGGGGGCTCTATCTCAACCGGAATCTCGCCAATTGGTGGCAGGGGCTCAGCGAAAGGCTCCGGGGCCGGTTCTTCGCTGAAAACCGGGGGCTCAGTAGTCACCGGTTCCGGTTCTGCTGCCGCGTCCGTTTGCACTGCTGCCTCTTCGACAGCCTCAGGCGACACCCCGCTCTCTCCCGAAGGGGCCGGCAGCGGTGGAGCTACCGCAACCACTGGATCGAGCAGTTCCAGTTCCTGTGGGGAAAACGGGTAGGGAGTCTCCGGCGGCTGTCCCGGCCCCGTCAACCTGGTGCCGAAGCCGGGGGTTGATATTTCAACGCGGCCGAGCGGGTTGCGGACATAAATCCCCTTACCGCCCTGAAACACCACCTGCAACTGGCCGTCACGCACCAGCCCGGCATACATGGAACCACGGATACCGATGGTGGCACTCGGTGTTTCGGTAGTGAAATTCTGCGGTGAAGTCTTGGTGATCGAACCACCCAACACCCGGAACACCCCCTCGTTGATGCGCGAAGTCATCTTCCCCTGCCGGGTCTGCGCATCCCAGGCGTATTCCTTGACAACAAAATTGCTGGCCGGCCCCAGACTGACGATAGAGCTATCGGCAAAGATGATCTGCAACCGGCAACGACGACCGGTGTTAATGACATCAGCAACGGCAATTTCGCTGCCGATAGCCAGCGAACGGCTGGTACCGGCTTCTGTGCTAGCCAGCGCCTTACCACGCAGGGCGATAATTTTGCCGATGGTTGCGGTCTCCTGTGCGACGGAAAAAACCGGGCACAGGCAGAGCAAAATCAGCAGCAGCGGCAGCAGGGTGAAGTCAGAGCGGTTCTTCTTCGTAGCCGACATAGGCAGACCTTTCAAAACAGGTAGCTCAGAGCAAAATTGAGCACCTGTTTATCATATTCGTACAGATCGATATTGGAATTGGTCTTGCTCAAGGTTCCGAGCAATTGGGCCTGGACCTGACCGTTGCCATCCGGCTTTTTCCAGAGTGGTCGGCTCAGACCCAGAGAAAGTTCCCGCAGCCGGTCTTTTCTGGCGCGGCCAAAGAGCAGGATTTGCTCGTCGTAATCTGAGGCCTGCAGGCGCACAGCGAGAGAACCGGTCAGCCGCCAGGGCAGTGGTCGTTCGTAACGCAATGACAGCAGTTTACGCAGACAGGCATATTCTTCGAGCTTGGCCCGGTTTTCCTCCAGACCGATCGCCACCATAAAACGCCCTTGCGACAGGCGCCACGACTGTTTGAACTCCAGCCGGTACTGGTTGGCATCACGTCCATCAGCGGCATAATTGAGCCGCGCAACCTGCCCGGAAATCGCCGCCGTCAATATTTTACTGAACTGCCAGGAATGTTTGGCAGAGAGTCCGGCAATCGACAGGTAACGTTCCTCATCCAGAGTCAGGAGGTTGAAATTCAGCTGCAGTTTGGTCTGTCGTTTCCCCTGCTGCCAGAGCGGCCCGCTGCTGAGACCGAACAAGTTGAGGTTGAGATTCTCCTCGGTGGCATAGAGCGAATTATAAAGCAATAAGGAAGAAAGCCAGCCGACCTTTTTCGGATGGCTTCGATAGAGATGATTCAGTTGCAGACTGTTCTGACTGATCAGATCCTGCTGTGGCGTGGCACCGTTGCCATTGAGAGTGACGGTGCCGATGACCGTCTGGATCTGTTCATCAACCGGGGAGGCATGGGCATTATTATCGTAGCTGATCCCCAGCGTCAGGCTACCGCTGAGATTGTGTTGCTGCGCCGCCTTACTGATCAACTGCAGGTAACGTTCGATATTCTGCTGCACGCTCAGCGGCGGCCGGTTGGCCAGCACCCGATTAAAACTGCTGCGGGCCGACTCCAGATCGCCGATTTCGAAATAGCTGCGCCCCAGTTCAAGACGTACCCGGTCAGCTTCCGGCTGAGCAATCAAGACCCGCTCAAAGGCAAAAATGGCGGTTTCAAAATCACCGATCGCAAAGGCGCTGCGGCCGAGCAGGAAATCGAGTTCCGGATCACCCGGTTGCTGCTGCACCAGGAGATGAAACACCTTGAAAGCAGCGGCAAAATCACCCTTGTCGAAGGCGGACTTGCCGGTTTGAAAACGCAGCGGCTCAGCCATCGTCAGGGAGCTGAACAACAGGCAAAAAGCGATCAGCAGCGAAATGCGCAGATATTGTCGAAAAGGTGTGAAGATAATCCGCATGCGTCCTCCGGAAAGCACAAAACAAAACATCAGATCAGGCGCTTTTGACACCATTACGGCTGCTGCGTTTCACCTCGTACATCGCCTCATCAGACAGTTTAATCAGTTCCTGCAAACAACAGGCATTGGTCGGATAGGTGGCAACACCGATACTGGCAGTGACCCGCAGCGACTGCCCGCAATCGGAGATAAATTCGGTCGCGCGTAATTGCTCCAGCAGGTTGTTCGCCATCGTCAGCGCGCCCTGTTTGCCGGTGGACGGCAAAAGGATGACAAATTCATCGCCCCCGTAACGGGCAGCATGGTCAACCATACGGACAATCTTCTGAAAAAAATGTCCGACCTCCTTGAGCAGTCGACTGCCGGTCAGGTGGCCGTAGGTGTCGTTGACCTGTTTGAAATGATCAAGATCAAGGAAGACCATCGACAACTCATTGCCGTAGCGACTGGCGCGTTCCATCTCGTAGTCACACAAGGTCTGAAAATGGCGGGAATTGTGCAGCCCAGTCAAATCGTCGGTGATGGTCAAATCACGCACCCGTTGATGCAGGCGGGAATTCTCAATGGCAATGGCGGTAAAATCGGCAATGGTCGAAAGGATGCGCTGATCCTGCTCAGTAAACTCACCCTGTCCCACACCGTTGAGCAGCTGGATAACGCCGACAATACAATTATTGGAGATCAACGGCACACAGACAATCGACCGGGTGACGAAACCGATCTTTTTGTCGACCCAGCTGGAAAAACGGGGTTCCTTACCGACATCCGGGACCAGCATCGGGACACCATACTCGGCGACCCAGCCGGCCACCCCCTCGCCGGGTTGCAAGCGACTGCCGGTCAGACCGTCCGCAACTGGCGAGACAACGATTTCAAAGCAGAGTTCCCTGGTTTCCTCATCGACAATCAACAGTGACCAGGCCTTCGGACGCAGCAGTTTACCGACCTTTTCCATCACCACCTTGTAGACATCCTCGAGGGTCAGGTGGGAGGTCAGAGCCTTGCCGATACCGATCAGGGTCTCAAGCTCATCCTGTAAACGACGGACTTCAACAGGCTGGGGTTGTCCAACACTCATAGGCATTTCCCGATCAAAATTCACACATTTAATCGTGCTAATTTAAACACTGAGGCCTGATAAGTCAATCGTCCCAAGGATAATTACTCGATGGCGACGCCATCTCATGACTTTTTGCGAGTGCATCAGTACTTGATTCATTAAAGTTTTTCGGCAAAGCTGTCGATACGGGAGGAGTAAGAACCTTATCCCACGACGGGACGAGGGAAAGATTCCACGGAGGGAGTCATGCTCGAAGAAGTTATCAGAACCAGACCGTTAAAGCCCCGTGAGATTTTACCGCAAGTAGGACCGGTCAGTCCCTACCCGCGTATAGACCCCCAGCAACCGAAGCAGGAAGGCTACGCTCGCTCGCAAGCGGACACAAAAACGGAGCAGGAATCCCCGGTCCGCCGTCGTTTCACGGCCATGCGCAGACTGATCGACCAGCTGAAAGAATTGGCCCAGGTTTTTCGTGTCGACTACACAACAGCGGATAAAGAGATGCAGGACCAGGGGCTGGCAATTACTGAAGAGACACTGATCGACCAATTATTAAAGCTGAAAATCTCTCTGACCAGTATCGAAGAATTATTGCAGCAACTCCGTCAGCACAATTCCGGGATCACTCTCGGCCCAGGCCAACAGCTCTCCTCCGGAAGGACAAACCTTTTTCCGGTGCATTCTGAAGGACTGTCCGAATATCTACTACGTTTTGCCGATTTACAAATCAAGATCGGTCCCAACAGTCGCGCTATTGTCGAAGAAATCAACAATGAGGGACGGTTTGTCTTCGAACAGGACAGACTACGCTTGAACTTCAGGCGTTTCAATTCACCCACAGAACCGACTGGCGATGCCCTGCGCCTCAACATCAGTGTCCTCGTCGGTGCGATAGAAACTGACGAGACTGGTCGCCGGGCCATTCTCTATCCACGCCCGAAGCAGGATTTCGGTCTCTACGCGGACAAGCAGATCGATCTGTCAATATGATCCGCTGTTTAACTCCTGCCCATTAAACAGCAGCTGTCCTCGTTCAAAAGTAAAATCCAGCCGATAAACACCAGCGGTCGTACGGGTAAAAATTCCCTTCTGCATCAGGGCCCCTGCCAGCTGTTCAGCCTGTTCATTCAAGACTGCTGCATTAACCACTGAGCGACCTTTCCGCTGCAGTTTATCAAACAGTCGGAAGCCCGCGGCAAAGGCATTCTTTGTGATCTTGAGCTGTAGTTCCCCTGACAACCGTTCGAATAGGCCGGCAGAAGCGGAGGAGGGCAGCTCCTGCAAGGCGAGCTTTCCCTGTCCGAACAGTTCCCCGCCTGCTGTTTGCACGGCAAGCTGTTCCAGCTCTATGCTCAGTTCTTCCTGAAGTAATTCACTATAAATGCCCAGCAGCTGAAGTTGCACGCTCAGGGAATCCTTCTTCCGGCTGAGCAAATCGGCCTGAAGCTGTTTGACTCTTTCTTGCAGGTCTCTTAGCGTCGCCACAGCAATTCCCGACAATTTGATTCGCAATCGGCCCGCCGAAAATTCTTCTTCCGCGTACGAGAGTTCGGCAATTTTCAGATCCAGAACACTGGAGAACTCCCCATTTTCCAGCAGAGTGCTGATCGCATACTGCAAACCGTCGAGCCCAAAATCTCCTTGTTCTGCTGATTGAACCTGTAAATGCTCAAGCTGCAAACGTCCCTCACCAAGAGGAATTCCCTGCTGTTCACGAAAAATACTGGTGAAATTTACCCCGGCGAGATCGATCCGAACCTTATCATTTTCAACGAGTTTCAAGCTCTCAAGTTGCAGCTTCAGGTCACCGCTGTTCTCCTGTGTGTCAAACCTCCCGTGCAGTGATAACCCTGTGAGTTGGAGCTCTTCTTGACCATTCTGGAAAGTCAGTTCCGGCATTTCAAACCTGCTGTCAGCAATGCCATTCAGCCCCATGTCGGTTTCCAACAAAAACTCTTTTACCGGCAGGAGCGTTGCGAAGCGGGAATTTTTCGAAATCCCTGTCCAGATTTTAATTCCCCAGGGGAAATGGCGAATCCGGTGCTGCAATTCCAACAGCTCCCGAGCCGGTAAAGACAAAGAAGTCTGCACCTTCGAGACCAACAGGCCCCGCTGATAATCATCCACAGTTACATGCAGGACTCCCGGATAGCTTCGATTGAACCGTGCAACCTGATTTGCAAACTTCTCTTCTGTCTTCAAACTACAGACATAGGTCGAGGCAAAAAGCCCAGCCATAAGCAGCAGCATCAGCACGGTCATAAGTTTACGCATCAGTTTTCTCCGTTAAACCCTGCAGTGCACCCATCCGGAGTTTCCGGATGGACACTATTTAGCTTTTATTGTGGGATAGCGACCGTCACGCTAACGGGATCAATGATACATGTCAAGACGACTGACAGCAGACATTATTCCTGCCGCAAGTAACTGGCCGGTTTTTGCCCCAAGGCTTTCCAGGTCCCAAGCAGGCCGAGCAGCAGGGTCAGGACGATCCCGGCAGTCAGGGTCAACAGAATCACTTCCGGATGCAGGTTAAAGGGGACGTCAAGCGGTCCCTTGAGGATGGCAAAGGCGGCCAAGGTTCCGGTCAGGGCACTGATCGCACCGGCGGCCAGGCCGAGCAGTATGAACTCGGCGGCAAAGCTCAGCAGGATGTCGCGGCGCGTGGCACCACAGACCTTGAAGATCACCGCATCATGGATGCGTCGGTGCTGATCGGCCGATACGGCCCCGGCCAGCACCAGGAATCCGCTCAGCAGGGTAATCCCCGCCATCCCCTGGAAGACCCTGCCGATCCGTCCAAGGGTGCGTGCCACGTTCCCCAGCACCTCGCGGGTACTGATCGTAGAGATGTTCGGAAATTGATTGGTAATCATACGATAAATAGCGGCCTCATCCTGCTGCGGCAGGGATACGGCAGCGAGATGGGTCTGCGGTGCATTCTCCAGGACTCCGGGCGCAAACAGCAGGGCAAAATTGAGTTTCAGGGAGGACCAGTCAACAACCCGCAAGTTGGCAATTGTGGCGGTTATCTCCCGCCCGAGAATATTTACCGTGATGCTGTCACCAAGGCCGACGCCGAACCCTTCGGCCAGGTCGACGGTCAACGACAGCTGCGGCGGTCCACGGTAATCACTCGGCCACCAGCTCCCGGCACTTAACTCTGTCCCGGGCGGCATAACGGCACGGTAACTGAAAAATCGATCACCGCGCACGGCCC
>WTCI01000206.1 GCA_013138655.1 Desulfuromonadaceae bacterium
CGAGCAATTTTTCTCAAGGTCAAGGAAATCAAGCGGTTGCGCGGAGGCGTAGATGTCTACGCCGCACAAGCAACCGTGCAGATTGACGCAGAGATTGTGAAAAAGGGCCGTTTCCGGATGAAAACTATTTAGCCCTCGGGAGTTTTTGACACCATGACTGTACCTGGAAAAACCAAGTTTCAAATCGATCTGCGCCGCCACTTGCGGGAGCAGGAGGTGAACGATAACCTGACACATCTGATTTGTGAAATTGCCGAGGCGTCAAAGTACATTATTCACTCACTCCGCACAGGCGAACTGGGGGTGGCAGGAACCTCGAATCTGTACGGCGAGCAACAACTGGCACTTGATGTTCTCGCCGACCGTATCCTGCGCAAACGGCTGGATCATTCCCGGGTTGTTGCTAATATGATGTCGGAAGAGATGGATGAAATTATTCCTGTTTCTCCTGATTGTGAAGGGAAGTACTCAGTCGCTTTTGATCCATTAGATGGGTCTTCACTGGTCGATGTTAACCTGGCAGTCGGGACCATTGTTTCTATTTTTGAGGGTTGTGATCTCTTGCAGCCGGGTCGTAATCAGGTGGCCGCAATGTATGTCCTGTACGGCCCACGGACGACTCTGGTTTATAGTGTTGGAAATGGTGTTCATGAGTTTGGCATGAACAGCCTGATGGAATACACGCTGCTACAGGAAAACATCACCATTGAACCGCGTGGGAATCTGTATTCTCCGGGGGGACAGCGGAATCTCTACACCCCGGGAACCGAGGCGTTTGTCACTCATCTTGAAGAGCGTGGCGTCAAGCTGCGTTACAGTGGTGGCTTTGTGCCGGATATCAACCAGGTTTTATTGAAAGGGCAGGGGATTTTCTTTTATCCGCACCTGAAGAAGTTGCCGCAAGGGAAATTGCGCTTGTTGTTTGAGGTCAGTCCGATGGCTTTTTTGATAGAGCAGGCCGGGGGGGCGGCATCCAATGGACATCAGCGGATACTGGACCTGCAACCGGACCAGATTCATGGCCGCTCACCGGTTTTCATCGGCTGCAAAGAGGATGTTAAACTCGCAGAAGAATTTATTCGTAAGCTGGAGACAGATCAAACCTCAGATGGTGGGAAAAAGCGTCAACAAAAAGCCGCGGCCAGCTGAGACGGAGCAGAGTCCTGTGCGGTTGGTTGCTGATTTGCAGAGACGGCTTTAAACTCTAGTTTTTTGTGAAAAAATCCGGCTGCTCCAGGAGGGGGGGAACATGCCGCTGATTCCTGTTCTTTTAACAGCGACCCTGGCGGGTCTGCTACTGGCACCGTTTTACACCTTTCCGCAAACCATCGGTTGGTTGCTGACGTTCGCTTGTTTGGCGGCGGCGTTCGCTGGCCGCAACAACTCCAGGCTATGGCTGATTTTTTTGTTTGTCAGCTTTTTTCTTTGTGCCAACCTGCGTTACCCACTCCAATTTCCTTCCTCGGCAGAGATCGATCATATCTCCAGTCTGCATCGGAAAGTCGCTGTGACGGCAGAAATTATATCTGTACGGCAACTTGCCGGTGGCCGGTCTCAATTCGATTTGCAGATGGTGCATTACGTGGATAAGGACAAAATTATCCCTGTTGTCGAACCGGTGCTGCTCCGTTTGTCAATCGAAGAAGGGGATGACTCCTTGCTGCCGGGTGACCGGGTGCAATTTCGCAGTCGATTACGGAAGCCACGACAATTCGGAACTCCCGGTGAGTTTCACTGGCCGCGTTACTTGGCGAGTCAGGGCGTCGCTATGACCGCTTGGGTGAAAAATGCCGAGCAAATTACCTTCGTGACTCAGGGAGATGTTTCGCCGGGCCGTGCCATCGCCCGATGGAAAGGTTTGGTGGCAAGGAAAATAGCGGCGCTTCTGCCTGATACGCAGGCGGCTCTGGTGAGAGCGCTGGTTTTAGGAGAATCCCGTTTGCTGTCGGCGGATACCCGAAAAAAACTGGCCTGCGGCGGAGTCAGTCATCTCTTTGCTATTTCCGGTCTGCACCTGGGATTAATCGGCCTGTTGGGGTATCGATTGCTGTTGTTCGGTTATCGTCGTTCTGAAACCTTGCTGAATTTTCAGCCGCCGCAGCGGCTCCTGCCGATGCTGCTATTGCCTTTGTTGTTGGGCTACTTGTTGTTGACCGGGGATGCGGTGTCGACCCGGCGGGCTTTTTCTTTGGCTGCCGCCGGGGCTGTCCTCTTGTATTGGCGGCATGTTGTGAGTCCGCTACGCTTGCTGTTGTCCCTCGCTTTGCTCTTTTTATTGGCCGCACCTTTGTCGCTCTGGCATCCGGGTTGGCAGCTTTCATTCGCAGGCGCAACCGGTATTCTGCTGTGGCGGCCCATCTGGCAAAATTTCCCGGCTGCTTTACCGTGGATGATCCGTGGCCCGGTGCGGTTGTTGTTGGTGACTTTATCGGCAACCCTGTCGACCTTGCCTTTGGTGTTGGTTAATTTTCATCTGCTGGCAACGGCGGGAGTGCTGGCAAACTTGCTGGCGGTGCCCGTTGTTGCCCTGTGCGCCTTGCCGGTGGGGCTTTGCGGGTTGCTCTTGTTGCCGCTTTCCTCCGTGCTTGCCGAGGGAGCATTCAGGCTCTGCGGCCTGCTTCTTGAGACAACCTTGAATTTTGTCAGTTGGCTGACCTCTTTTCCCGGTTTTTCCGGAACCTATCTGTTTTTGTCAAGATGGCAATATCTCGCCATCGGACTGTGTGTTGTGCCTATTCTGCTGATCGGCCAGATGGGTTCTTTGCGTCGGCAAAAAACAATTATTCTGAGCTGCTTATGTTTGGCTGGTTTCTGTTGGTTTCGGCCGGGAGTTAATCCCACGCAGCTGAGTCTGACGATGTTCAGTGTCGGTCAGGGGGAGTCGATGCTGCTGACCAATGATCAGCAGCAGGCAATGTTAATTGATGGGGGCGGGTTATACAGTAAGAGATTCGATGTCGGAGAGCGTTTACTGGCTCCGGCCCTGGGTGAGCTCGGTATTCACGAATTTTTTGCCGTCATGCTGACCCATGACCATCCGGATCATCGTAAGGGACTGCTTTTTATCCTGGAACATTTTTCGGTCGGAGAGTTCTGGTCAGGGCATCCGCTCGAGGAGCTGCACCCGCAATTACAGTCCGTTCTGCGTGAAAAAGCTGTGCCGGTGCGACAATTTCCTCCAGGCTGGAGTCCGGTGTCCTCCTGGCAGGGCGGTAAAATGCACGTCTTTCGTGGGCCGGATTGGCTTGCTAAGGAGAATGATGTTTCTTTAGTCCTCTACCTTGAAGAACCGGCCGGTGGTTTTTTATTGACCGGGGATCTGGAACGTCAAGGGGTTAAACGCCTTATTGCCGCCGGCGTGCCGGGGCCGGTGGCTTTTTTGAAGCTGCCGCATCACGGCAGTCGCCATTCCGGAACCGAGATGTTGCTCGACCTGTTACAGCCGCAAGCTTGTCTGGTTTCAGCCGGTTACCGGAATCGCTATCGATTCCCTGCTCAGGAACTGGTGAACTCTCTGCAGGAAAGAAACCTCCCCCTTTATCGTACCGACAGTATGGGAACAATCAGAGTTCGCCGGTTCGCTGAAAATTGGCAGTTTGAACGTTGGGAAAAGGGGCTTTTTCGTTGACATTTGTTGCTGAAGGCTGATAGTAATTGTTGTTAATTATAGGAGATTTATGATTGCCGGCAAATCGACGATTCTGGTCGTTGATGATGAACAGTTTTTCCGCAAGCTTTATCAAGACCTGCTCTCTGAGGAAGGTTATCTGGTTGAGGTTTGTTCGAATGGTATTGAGGCTGTTGCCCGAATGCGGCAGGGACGGGTTGATCTTGTCCTGACCGACATGGTCATGCCCGGCACAAACGGACTCGAGGTGCTGCGAGAGGCACGTCTGCTGCCCAATCCCCCGGAAGTCATTTTGGTCTCCGGGCATGCCAGTCTCGAATCGGCGATTCAGGCGCTGAAAGAAGGGGCTCGTGATTATCTGGTAAAGCCGTTCAACCCCGAAGAATTAAAACACCTGGTTCGTACCTGCCTTGAACAGCGGCGCCTGCTGGAAGAGAATAATCATCTCAAGACACAAATCCAACTCTTTCAGACTGGCCAAGCGCTCTCTTCGTTGATTGATCTGCAGCGCTTATTTCCGCAGGCGCTGGATGCTTTGTTGCGCCAGGCCGGAGCCAGGAGCGGCTGTGGATTTGTCCTGAAGGATGGTGTCCCCAGGTTGCTGGCGCAGGAAAATTTAACCGATGAGCAGGCTGAGAAACTGTTGGATTTGGTTTTGCCTTCGTTTGCGCCTTATGCGGGTTTTTCTTCTGCCGGCAAAGGTTCATTTGACCCTGTTGCCGGCTTGAGCCTGAACTCGGAGCATCTTTGGTTGTTGCCATTTCCGATGGATCAGGAGCTGAAGGGGGGGCTGCTGCTTTGTGAGGCTTCTGTGAGTCTTGACAAAGGTGAGGTGCCGGCCGATTTACGTTATCTCTGCGATCAGATTTCCCTCGGTTTCGAAAATTCCTGTCACTATCAGAATGCCCAGGATTTGATGTATACCGATGATCTCACCGGGCTTTACAATCATCGCTATCTGCAGGTTGCCATGGAACAGGAAATTCGTCGATCACAACGTTATGGCCTGCAATTTTCCCTGCTGTTTCTCGATTTGGACCGTTTCAAAGAAATTAATGACCAGCATGGCCACTTGGCTGGCAGCTCAGCTCTGCAGGAGGTTGGTGAGCTGTTGCGGCACTGTGTTCGAGATGTCGATACCCTGTTTCGTTTCGGTGGTGATGAATTTTCCGCGATACTGGTTGAAACCGATGGGCGGACAGCGCGGATTGTCGCCGAGCGGATTCGTAAGACAATTGATGAGTATGTGTTTCTTGATGCGCAAGGGACTCCTTCCCGGTTGACAGTGACTGCCGGGTTTTCCACCTTCCCGACCGATGCCGCTGATAAAAATGTTTTACTTGACCTGGCAGATCGTGCGATGTACGTCGGAAAAGGAACGCGCAACGTGATTCGCGGCGTTGAAGATATCCCGCAAAACTAAAGCAGTTAGTCTTCCGCTTTTATCGGGAGCTGACTTACCGTTGCGACTTTCCCGGGCCCGATCTCCTTCCCTTGGCCTCTCCTTGAGTCCCTTTCAGAAAAAACGTGTAAATAATCGAGTAACCCCTTTCGATCTCGGTAAAAATAAGGTATCTTCTCCTGCTTGTGTGGAGTCGCGGCTTAGCTTGTGCCCCTCCGGATACTTTGGATCGACACGATGAAGTTTTCCTGCGGTTGTCAGGAAACAGTGAGATATAAAGG
Organism: Desulfuromonadaceae bacterium; assembly: GCA_013138655.1. Classification (GTDB taxonomy): domain Bacteria; phylum Desulfobacterota; class Desulfuromonadia; order Desulfuromonadales; family Geopsychrobacteraceae; genus Malonomonas. The sequence continues at coordinate 5,312 of WTCI01000206.1, forward strand.
GTGATACCTTGAGCATTGCAGCTGTCAAAGGGATGAACGATATCCTGCCGGGGGAGGTTGAAACCTGGCAGTTTTTGGAAGCAACGGCGCATGAGGTCTTTGGAGCCTATGGCTTCTCCGAAATACGCATTCCGGCGGTCGAGAAGACCGAGCTTTTCAGTCGTTCAATTGGTGAGACCACCGATATCGTTGAGAAAGAGATGTACACTTTTGATGACAAGGGTGGTAACTCGCTGACCTTGCGCCCCGAGGGGACGGCACCGGTCATGCGTTCTTTTATTCAGCACCGGCTGCACAATCTCGATCCAGTCTCAAAGCTGTATTACATGGGGCCGATGTTCCGCTATGAGCGGCCACAAAAAGGGCGTTATCGGCAGTTCCACCAGATCGGTGCCGAAGTCCTCGGGGTTGAGGATGCAAAGATCGATGCCCAGGTTCTGGCCATGCTGTATCAATATTTCTGCCGGATCGGTATTGAGGCTGTTTCTTTGCAGGTTAACTCTCTCGGCTGCCCCGTCTGCCGCCCGAATTATCGGCAAAATTTGATCGGCTACCTTGAAGCGAGACTTGAAAAATTATGTCCCGACTGCCAGCGCCGTTATCAGAACAACCCACTGCGGGTTTTGGATTGCAAGTCTGCCGGGTGCAAGGTCGCCATCGCTGATGCCCCCTCTGTGGTAGAGCATCTTTGTGCTGATTGCGATCAGCATTTCGAGCAGGTGCAGAAGTATCTGCAGACCTTGGATATTCCTTTTGTGCTCAACGCTCGCATGGCCCGTGGCCTTGATTATTATGTGCGCACCACTTTTGAACTGGTGACGGACCAACTCGGTTCGCAAAATGCCGTTGCGGCCGGTGGGCGCTATGACGGTTTGGTGGAGAGTCTCGGGGGGCCGCCGTTGCCGGGAATCGGTTTTGCCATCGGGGTTGAACGGCTGGTCCTGATGAAGGGGGAACAGCGGGTTGCTCCTGCCACGCCGCAGTTGTTTATCGCCGCATTGGGTGATGAGGCGGCAGACCGGGCTTTTGTCCTGATGTCCGCTTTGCAGCGTTCCGGGGTGCGTGCGGAGATGGATTATCTGGGGAAAAGCCTGAAGGCGCAAATGCGCCGGGCGAATAAGTTGCATGCTGCTTACACGCTGATTCTTGGTGAAGAAGAGTTAGCCTCCGGTAAGGCACAGCTGAAAAATATGAGCGACGGCAGCCAGAGCCAGGTGGATTTGGTCGGCCTGGCGGATATCCTGCTGCAGAGGTTACAGGGATAGCCGTTAGGTAAAGATTAAAAAATAATCGTCTGATTTTGCTCAGACCGTTTGGAGGAACGATTTTGAACGATCAATTAGGAAGCTGGAAAAGAACCCATCGCTGTGGTGAGGTCACTGCTGAGTACATCGGCCAGGACGTTTGTCTTATGGGGTGGGTGCAACGGCGGCGCGATCACGGTGGTTTGATTTTTATTGACCTGCGTGACCGGGAAGGGATCGTCCAATTGGCGCTCGACCCTGATCGCGATCTTGCCTCACATAGTAAGGCGGAGCAGGTTCGTAATGAGTATGTCGTGGCGGCTCGTGGCAAAGTTTCTCCACGTCCGGAAGGAACGGTCAATCCGAAGATGAAGACCGGTGAAGTTGAGATTGAAATCAGTGAGTTGCTGATTCTCAACCGCTCCGAAACGCCTCCTTTCATGATCGACGAATATGCCGAGGTGGCCGAAAATATCCGTCTCAAGCATCGTTACCTGGATTTGCGGCGCCCGGCTTTGCAGCGCAACCTGCTGATGCGTCATCGGGTGGCCAAAACGGTTCGTACTTACTTGGATAGTCAGGGGTTCATCGAGATTGAAACCCCGGTGCTGACCAAAAGTACCCCGGAAGGGGCGCGGGATTACCTGGTTCCAAGCCGTGTCAATACCGGAAATTTTTATGCTTTGCCGCAGTCCCCGCAACTCTTCAAGCAACTCCTGATGGTGTCCGGTTTCGACCGCTACTTTCAGATCGTCAAGTGTTTTCGGGATGAGGATTTGCGCGCTGATCGACAGCCGGAATTTACCCAGATCGACTGCGAGCTCAGTTTTGTCACCCGTGACGATATCATGAACGTCATGGAAGGGATGATCTCGACGATACTCAAGGAAGCCATTGGTGTTGAGGTTGCTCTACCGATGGCTCGGCTGACCTATGCTGAGGCGCTGGAGCGTTTTGGTGTTGACAATCAGGATCTGCGTTTCGATCTGGAACTGATCAATATCACCGAGCTGGTTGCCAATTCTCAGTTTAAGGTTTTTGCTGACGTTGCCGCCGGCAATGGGTTGGTAAAAGCTCTGAATGCGAAAGGATGTGCCACCTTCTCCCGCAAAGAACTGGATGGTTTGACCGATTTCGTCAAGATCTATGGAGCTAAAGGTCTGGCTTGGGTAAAGGTGACCGAAAAAGGTTGGCAATCACCGATTGCTAAATTTTTTACCGCAGATGAACTGGCTGCCTTGAACGAGAAACTGGATGCCCAGGTTGGCGACCTGTTGTTGTTTGTCGCTGACAAGCCATCTGTTGCCAACGAGGCATTGGGGCGGCTGCGTGGTCATCTCGGGCAAAAGTTGGGCCTTGCAGACAAGGGAAGCTATAAATTTTCCTGGATCACCGACTTCCCTCTCTTTGAGTATGATGGAGAAGAGAGGCGACATGTTGCCGTTCACCATCCTTTTACCTCGCCTCTGGTCGAGGATATTCCGTTACTCGACACCGATCCGGGCAAGGTCCGTGCGCAGGCCTATGACTTGGTGCTGAATGGTTCGGAAATCGGTGGTGGCAGTATTCGTATTCATGATCCGGCCGTACAGTCAAGAATGTTTGAACTGCTGGGGATTGACCATGAAGAAGCCCAGGAAAAATTTGGCTTCCTGCTCGACGCACTCAGTTACGGAGCACCGCCACATGGTGGAATTGCTTTCGGGCTGGATCGTATCATGATGATTCTGACCGGCGCTGATTCGATCCGTGACGTGATTGCTTTCCCGAAAACACAAAAGGCAACCTGCCTGCTTTCTGAGGCACCGAACGAAGTCAACGAGAAGCAGTTGCAGGAGCTGGGAATCCGTTTGCGGGCTCGGCAGAAGTAGTTTCGTAAATTGTACATCAGGGACGAAAGAGGGTAGATGTTTCATCGTCTGTTGTTGATTTTGGTTGGTTTGGTTTTGCTGGCGGGGTGCGCCAAACCCCCAAAGGCAGAATTGCAGGATACGCGTAGTGTTGTAGCGCAGGCCTATACTTCCGGAGCAGCGCTTTTAGCTGCGGGAGAGTATCAACTGGCAAGGGCTGCTTTAGAGCGTGCGGAAGAGCAGG
>WTCI01000333.1 GCA_013138655.1 Desulfuromonadaceae bacterium
CGAGCAATTTTTCTCAAGGTCAAGGAAATCAAGCGGTTGCGCGGAGGCGTAGATGTCTACGCCGCACAAGCAACCGTGCAGATTGACGCAGAGATTGTGAAAAAGGGCCGTTTCCGGATGAAAACTAACTCAGTGGTTGCTCTTCCTTTCATTTGCTCCGCCGGTCATCGGCACAAAGGCGACCCCCAGAATGTCTCTGGTGTGTAATTTCCCCGCCAGGTCCTTCTCGACCAGCAGCAGTTCCTGTGACATATAGGGCATGCCGACGGGAATGATCAGCCGACCACCCGGCTTGAGCTGATCGAGCAGTGCTTGCGGCAAATGGGTAGCGGCGGCGGTGATGATGATTCCATCGTAGGGGGCATGTTCGATCCAGCCGGAGTGCCCGTCGCCGGTTCTGACCTCGATGTTGTCATAGCCCAGCCGGGACAGTAATTCTGCCGCCCGAGCGGCCAGCGAGGGGATGATTTCCAGACTATAGACCTGCTGCACCAGCTGCGAGAGGATTGCCGCCTGGTAACCCGAACCGGTGCCGATTTCGAGGATGGTCTGCGTTGGTTGTGGATCGAGCAGATCAGTCATCAGGGCGACGATATAGGGCTGGGAGATGGTCTGCCCCTGACCGATCGGCAGGGGCCCGTTGTCAAAGGCCTGGTCGAGCAGCTCCACCGGCACAAAGGCATCGCGCGGAACCTGCTCTATCGCCTCCATCACCCGAGGATTGAAGGCCAGCCTGCCGGTCATCGGGGCGGTGAACCTGGCTTCTCTTTCGATGGTGTGCAGCATCTCTCTGAGTCTAATCGCTCGCATCGTCGCCACCTCTTGACCCGCTTGCAGGGCAGGTGTCTTCCTTTGTTCAAAGCATAGCATACTAACAGGTGTCTGGACGCGTGACCGCAGAAATAGATGGTTGTCAAAAAAGTAGAAAGGGGCAGACCCTTTGCGGAGTCTGCCTTTTCTTCTGTCTGGTCCTCGCGTCCGCAGCTGAATCGTTTATAATAAAAAGATCATGGCAGGGAGATATGCACAGCGAATGATGATTCTATCGATCCTCCTTATCGGTGCCGCCCTGTTGGCGGTCGCCTGGTTTTCCAGGCACAAGTGGTTGCAGCGGACTGCGCTGCCGGTTCTCAGCGCAGAACAGGCGGCACTGGCCACGCGGCTGCAAGGGCACGTCACCATGCTGGGGCAGAGCATCGGCGAAAGAAACCTGTGGCATCATGCCGAATTGGACGCTGCGGCCGACTATATTGAAGCGCAGTTCCGGGCGGCCGGATTGCGGGTCGAAAGGCAGGAGTATCTGGCCGAGGGGAAGCGGGTGGGAAATCTGGTCGCCGAGATTCCGGGGGCCGAGTATCCCGAGCAGATCCTGTTGGTCGGCGCCCACTACGATTCGGTCCTCGGTTCCCCCGGCGCCAACGATAACGGCTCAGGGGTGGCGGCGCTCCTCGAACTGGCCCGCCAGTTGGCAGACAGCCGTCCCAAGCGCACCCTGCATCTGGTCGCCTTTGTCAACGAGGAGCCGCCCTTCTTCAAAAGCGTCGACATGGGGAGCCGGATTTACGCCGAGCAGGCCAGGGGCAAGAGGGACAAGATTGTCGGGATGATCTGCCTGGAGACCATTGGTTACTATATTCAGGAGCCCGGCAGCCAGAACTTTCCCTTCCTGCCGATGGTGATTTACTACCCCGACGAGGGTAATTTCATCGCCTTCGTCACCAATCTCTCTTCACGGCGGCTGTTGAAAAAAAGTCTGGCCGAATTTCGCAAGCAGAGCGATTTCCCCGCCGAGGGGCTGGTCGCGCCCGGCTGGCTACCCGGTGTCGACTGGTCCGATCACTGGTCGTTCTGGCGCGTCGGTTACCCGGCGATCATGATCACCGACACGGCCCCGTACCGGTATCCTTACTATCACAGCTGGGAGGACACGCCGGACAAATTGAGTTATCCGGAATTTGCGCAGGTGGTTGAGGGGGTGGTGGGGATGGTGCGGGGTTTGACGAACTGAAATGGGGCAGGTGCCCCCTTCGATCAGGAGCTGTACCTGCGGGGCGCCTGAGGCGGCAGGGAGGACTCGTCAGCGAGCCCCTCCTCGTTAAGTGTTTGGAGCAGAATTCGAATCTGCAGCCAGGTTAAGAAGCCCAAGTCAGAAACCGGATGACTCTTAAGTTGATCAGTCGCTTGTCAAGGAACCAAAGGAGAACTCTTTTGGGTTAACGGACTTTTTTACTCTTGACCACCGGGGCCTGATAAGTGTTCGGCCTCCTGCTTGCGTATTCTCTCAATCGATTCTTGCACTTCAGGCGTTTTCGAAGAAATTTGCGTTGCCGCTCCTTTCTTAAACCGGAAATCACAATGGGGACAGCCGTCGGCAAGCGTTTGCCTACGGATAAGGCCCCACCCCATGGTCTCGCTCAACACAATGTCTGACATGCAGACGTACGGGGCAAACTCCTCTCCCCCGTGTCTTTTCACAAAGGTGTGATTGCCGCATTGAAGGTAATTGACGCCAAAATCGAATTCGTCTCCCTCGCCA
>WTCI01000220.1 GCA_013138655.1 Desulfuromonadaceae bacterium
CGGTTACCCATACACTCGCTTAGCAGGCGAGCACCATCGGCCTCTCGGTCACCTCTCCGCATTGGTAAAGCTATTCAATTTTTAGTCAAGGGAGCAACTAAGGTTCGCTCCGCTTCGAATCCTGTCAAGATTCGTTTTATTTCTTTATGGCGGAGGAGGTAGGATTCGCCCACTCCGTCACCGGCATCATGCCGGTTCCTGCGTCGGTTCCCCTGCGCTCGCTGCCGCGGACATCCTGTCCGCTTTTCTGACATTAAGTCAGCGCTCGCTCCGCTTCGAATCCTGTCAAGATTCGTTTTATTTCTTTATGGCGGAGGAGGTAGGATTCGAACCCACGGAACTTTCGTTCAACGGTTTTCAAGACCGCCGCCTTAAGCCACTCGGCCACTCCTCCGGAGCCTTACATCTTACAGTATTTTTCTAGTTCGAAAAACCGGCGGATCATAACGAAATTCGCGACAAATTGCAAGTAGAAACCGGATTTACGCTGGTTACTTTTCGATCTTTTCTAAACCACCCATGTATGGCTTGAGGACTTCAGGGATCAGCACCGACCCATCAGCCTGCTGGTAATTCTCAAGGACTGCCAGCAGGGTGCGCCCGACCGCCAGCCCCGAACCGTTGATGGTGTGAACCAACTCAGGCTTCTTCGCTCCGTCGCGGCGGAAGCGGATCGATGCTCGCCGCGCCTGGAAATCACGGAAATTGGAACAGGAGGAAATTTCCCGGTAGCAATCCTGTCCCGGCAACCAGACCTCGATATCGAACGTCCGGGCCGCCGAAAAGCCGATGTCGCCGGTGCAGAGATCGACCACCCGGTAAGGGAGCTTGAGCAGCTGCAACACCTTCTCGGCATTCTGCAGCAGTGCTTCCAGTTCGGCATCCGAATCTTCCGGACGGGCAAACTTCACCAGTTCGACCTTGTTGAACTGATGCTGCCGGATCAGACCGCGGGTGTCCCGCCCGTGCGAGCCGGCCTCTTTCCGAAAACAGGGGGTGTAGGCGGCATAACAGAGCGGTAAATCCTTCTCGCTGAGAATTTCATCACGGTGGATGTTGGTCACCGGCACTTCCGCGGTCGGAATCAGGAACAGGTCAACCTCTTCGGTATGAAACAGGTCGCTCGCGAATTTCGGCAACTGCCCGGTCCCGGTCATGGTTGCCCGATTGACCAAAAAGGGAGGCAAGGTTTCGGTGTAGTGATGCTCACCGGTGTGCAGATCAAGCATGAAGTTGATCAGCGCCCGCTCCAGCCGCGCCCCGGCTCCGAAATAAAGCGCAAAACGGGCCCCGGACAGCTTGCTGGCCCGCTCGAAATCGAGAATCCCCAGATCTTCGCCGACATCCCAGTGAGCCTTGGCCGCAAAATCAAAGGACGGCTTTTCACCCCAAACCCGGATCTCGACATTGTCCTCCTCGGAAGAGCCGACCGGGCTTGCTTCGTGCGGTATGTTCGGGAGACCCATCAGCAGGTCACTCAGCTGCTCTTCGACCACGCGCAGCAGGTCATCCAGCTGCTTGATTCGCGCCGAGACTTCCTTCATCCGAGCAATCTCACCCTGGACCCGGCTCTTATCCTTGGTCCGGCCGATCAGGGCAGAAACTTTATTCTTCTCCGCCTTGAGTGCCTCCCCTTCGCTGAGCAGTTCACGCCGCTGCTGATCAAGCTGCTGAAAACCGGAGAGATCGATGCTGCCGTTCCGGGTGGAAAGAGCTTTTTCAGCCGCTGCAAAATTTTCACGTAAGTATTTAATATCGAGCATGATTTACTCCTGTAAACAACCTTTATCCGAGCGAACAAAAGTTGATAACACTTCTCCCCGAAAGGGTCAAGGATTGTGGTTTTCCAGCTCTCACTCGCTACCACCCTTGATCCACCATTCGTGATCATCATCAAACCACCACTTCGACGAGTCCGTTTCCCAGATCGTCTCCGCCAGTTGCTTCGCCACCTCGGTCTGCAACCGCTGCAGTGAAAACGGGTACCACTCATCGGCGTAACGATTGCCGAGATCCTTGTACTCCTTCAGCGACAGCACCATCTCCAGTTGATCGGCATCATGGGCCAGTTTCGCTTCGTGAGTTTCCTTGGCCATGAACTCCAGAAGGGTGCTGCGATAGTCATCTCCGAAGGGCAATTGTCGGGCCAGATCCTCGACCGCTTTTTCCTCGTCCGGCTTGACGTATTTCTTGTTGACGTAATTCAGATCGCCGATCCGGGCCTCGGGGATATCGTGGAACAGGCAGAGCTGCAACACCCGGCCGACATCTGCCTGGCCATCCATTTGCGCCAGAGTGTAACCGATCATCGCGGCGCGAAAACTATGCTCGGCCACCGATTCTGCCCCGGATCCAAGAAACTGAAAACCGGTCCGCGGCGTGCGCTTGAGCATGCCGACCTCAAATAGAAAGTTAGCTATATTTTTCATACAGGTTCTCCTATAGCGTCCGTAGACTTCTCAAAAAGGGTCAGATGCAAGGCTTGCGAAAATCCGAACCATGAGGCGTAGTGAAAGCTACGTCGAATGGTGAGGATCGAGCGTAACGCCGCAGATGGCTCTTTTTCAGAAGCCTTTTCAACCCTACCCAAGCCAGACCAACACCACGCCGGCCAAAATCAGCCCCGATGAGGCCAGCCGAATCCGTCCACAGGATTCACCGAGAAACAACAGTCCGATCAAGACGCCGATCAACAGGCTGACCTGCCGGACCGGTACCGCATAACTGACCGGCGATAATTGCAGTCCGAAGCGGAACGAAAGAAAGGAGGCGAGCATCACCGGCCCCGACCAGAGCACCAGCTTGCGACTCTGCCGCCACTCCTCCAGAATCCTCCCTCGATAGCGGGAACGCAACAGGTTCAGGCTCATAAAGCCGAGCATGAAGAAGACCAGCACGTAGGTAAAATGATAGGCGGAATAGTTATCGACCCCGGTCTTGTCGATAATCGCACCGATCGAGTAGATAAAACCGGCCAGCAGGGCAGCCTGTACTGAACGGTTGCCGAGCTGCGAAAAGGGGCGCAGAATTTCATCCTTGGACAACCTGCGCAACTGGATACAATAGGCCCCCGCAACGATCAGCAGGATTCCCGCCACGCCTACCGGGGACAGACTCTCACCAAGCAGCAACACCCCCCAGATCGGTACGTATAACATGGCCGTCTGCGCCAGGGGGTAAGTGATCGACAGGTCCCCTTCACGGTAGGCGACACCGGTGAACCAGTGATAGAAAACAAAGCAGACCGCCGCCGAGGCTGCCAGCGACAAGAAGCGGAAGGAAAGTTCAGGTAAACCGCTCCCGGAACCGAACATGAAAACGCTCATCATGCTCCAGGAACAGACAAACATCCACCAGATAAAGATGGTCTTGTCGCGACTCTGCTTCACCAACAGATTCCAGAGCGCGTGCATCAGTGCGGAGAAAACGATCAGCAATAAAGCAAAGCTATCCATGGCGGGCATCATAGCGGATGGCCAGCGGGAAAGAAAGTCGCTTTGACAGTGGCGCCAAGCACGCTATTCTAAAGAAGTAGATTCCAACTTCCGAGCTTAAAAGCAAAAAGGACTTCCCATGGATGGATACCGTATCGAACAAGACTCTTTAGGCGAGATGCAGATTCCGGAAGATGCCCTCTACGGTGCGCAGACGGCCCGTGCTGTCGACAATTTTCCGATCTCCGGCATCCCCCTGCCGCAACCGATGATCCGTGCTCTCGGCCGGATCAAAAAGCACGCGGCACAGACCAATCGGGAACTCGGACTATTGTCCGCCGAGGCGGCTGACGCCATCATGCGCGCCGCAACCGAAGTGGTCGAGGGGCAGCTTGACGCGCATTTTCCGGTCGACATTTTCCAAACCGGCTCCGGGACCAGCAGCAACATGAACGCCAACGAGGTAATCGCCAACCGCGCCGCCCGCCTGCTCGGCCAGCCGATCGGCAGCAAGGCGATCCATCCCAACGATCAGGTCAACCTCGGCCAGTCGAGTAATGATGTCTTCCCCAGCGCCATCCATCTTGCCTGTGCCGAACAACTGCATAAACAACTGCTCCCAGCCCTGGAGCAATTACTGCAAGGCCTGGCGGAAAAGACCGAAGAGTTCAAAGACATCCTGAAAATCGGCCGCACCCACCTGCAGGATGCCACCCCAATCAAACTGGGGCAGGTTTTTTCCGGCTATGCCCGGCAGGTGGAACTGACCCATGAAAGGCTCTCCGTCAACTCCAGCGGCCTCTACGAACTGCCCCTCGGCGGCACTGCCGTCGGCACCGGCATCAACACCCACCCGGAGTTTGCCGCCAGAACCATCGCCGCCATCGCCCGCGAAACCCGCCTGCCGTTCAGGGAAGCGAACAATCACTTTGAAGCACAGGGCGCCAAGGATGCCCTGGTCGGCACCAGCAGCAGCCTCAAAGACTGTGCCATCAGCCTGTTCAAGATCGCCAACGACATCCGTTTTCTGGCCAGCGGACCGAGGTGCGGCATCGGTGAGTTGATCCTCCCGGCAGTGCAACCGGGCAGTTCGATCATGCCGGGAAAAATTAACCCGGTGATGGCTGAATCACTGATGCAGGTCTGTGCCCAGGTGGTCGGCAACGATGCCACTGTTGCCCTCTGCGGGCTATCGGGGAATTTCGAACTGAACGTGATGATGCCGGTCATGGCCCATAACATTTTGCAGAGTATCGAACTCCTCAGCAACGGCATCCTGGCCTTTGATGAAAAATGTCTGACCGGTCTGCAGGCCGATGAAAAACGTTGTACTGATCTGCTGGAGCAAAGCCTGGCTCTGGTCACCGCTCTGGTTCCGGAAATCGGTTACGATCGCGCCGGCGACCTGGCCAAGCAGGCCCACAAAACCGGCCGGACATTAAGAGAACTGGCGCTGGAAGATGGGATCGCTGCCGAAGTCCTGAATAAACTACTCGATCCAACTTCGATGACAGAACCGAAAAGCTGAAACCGCTTTCGCCACCAAGACGCCAAGGACACCAAGGACACCAAGAAAGGAAAAACGAATAATACTTTTCCTGGTGACTTGGTGGCTGATTTCACCCGGATCAGTTCAGCGTCCGCAAAATCCCCTCTCCCAGTACCTGGCGCTGCCAGTTTTTCAATAGGGAAATCTCGCCCAGATCCTGTTCGACCCGCGGTTGTTTACGGGCCAATTCATCGAGCAGGGCATTGTTGATCAACACCCCCGGATCGAGTTCCAGCTGCGCCGCCACTTTTTTACGCCAATCCTTAAGTTTGTTCATCCGTTTCTCAACCTGCGGATCTTTCATCCGCCGTGCGACTCGTGGATAAACCGGCAGGTCCGCTTCCGGCAAGTCAAGAGCCAGGCCGACGGCACAGAGAATTTTTCCACCGTAGCGATCAATCAGCCGTGGTGAAAGACCTTCAACCGCCGACAACTTTTTGCGTTCAACCGGCTGCAGTTTGGCCAACTGCAAGAGTGACTTATTCCCCAGCACCTTGTAGAGCGGGCAATCACGCCGCTGCGCCTCGCGATCACGCCACTGCAGAAGATTTTCCAACACGGCCAACTGACGTCGATCCAGGGTTCCGGCACCCTTGGAACGGAGGAACAGCGGCCCTTCATGCACGGCAAACCGGACCTTCTCAAGCAGGG
>WTCI01000024.1 GCA_013138655.1 Desulfuromonadaceae bacterium
GCCTGCTTGATGGAACCTTATTACTCAACAACATCCCCTGCCTTGATCAGTTACCGGCCCTACAGGAGCTCATCAGACTCCTCGCTCGACAACGCTTGCAGGCCGTCGAAATTTCCCCGGGCGTAGACAACCGACAGTTGCTGTTCTTCTGCCGGCAACTGCCCCAGCTCCAGGGTGGTGATTTTGCTGATCGCCTGGAGGATGCCGGAGTGACAGCGATTCAGGTCTCCCGGCAGGATGAAGAAGTCGAAGGGGCAGAGGCTGTCTACAAAAGGGCCCTGGCAGCAGTCGAAGATGTCTGCAACGATGTTCGTTTGGGACAAATCCCCTCTTCCCGGCGGGTGATAAAAACCGTCAAGGGAATGGTCCGCACCATCATTGAAGAACCTTTTGCCCTGCTGGCCATGTCGATGTTGAAAGATTACGACAACTATACCTTCAGCCATTCGGTCAACGTGTCGGTCATCGCCATGTCGGTCGGCAAGGCCTGCGGTCTTTCCAATCAGGAACTGTACGAGCTCGGTCTGGGGGGCTTACTGCATGACCTGGGCAAGATGACCATTGATCATGACATTGTTGTCAAACCGGGAAAGCTGAACAGCCAGGAATACGAGCTGATGAAACACCATCCGGTCAACGGTGCTAAAATTGTTGCCGACATGGAACGGATTCCGCTCGAAGTCATCGAGATTGTGAACAACCATCATCTGGGTTACGATCGCAGCGGCTACCCGGTAAGCAATCGCGGACAGTCCATTTCGCCCCTCGTCGACATGACCTGCATTGCTGACACCTACGATGCCATAACAACAATGCGTTGCTACCAGCGGCCCCGCTCTCCCAAACAGGCCATCGCCAGAATGGCGGAACTGAGCGGCCGCCGTCTCCACCCGGAATATCTGGCCAAATTCCTCGACTACCTCGGCCCCTACCCGGTCGGCACCATGGTTCGCCTGCAGGACGGTCGAGTCGGACTGATCAGTGATCAGAACCAGCAAGGGCCAGGCTCGCTGACCCTGAAAATCCTCTTCGATGCAACCGGCGTAAAGATGGCCGAACCGCCCCTGCAACAGCTTTCCGACGGCCATTCTATCATCGCCGAAGTCGATCCAACTCTCAAGGGTGTCAGGCTGGAAGATTACCTGCCTTGAGCAGAAAACCGGATAACACAAAAACCGAAAATCCCGTTGGCAAGCAGCCGACAGGACTTCCCCACAAGCCACTCAAAAGGACAGGCGACCGAGCATTTCAGCTGCCAACCTGCGCACCTGCGTGCGTTCATCAACAAGCGCTTTCAACAAGGGTTCCTCCCCTTCCGGAAAGGCCAGCACCCCCAAGGTTTCAATCGCCGCCAGTGCCACCTGCTCGCCCCTGTTGACCAAGGGGGCCAGGTAGCCTGGCAGACGACGGTCAGTGAACCCGGACAAAACCCTGGCAGCTTCGGCCTGAATTCCGGGCTCCAGATCATTGAGCATTCTGGCCAAGGCGCCCAGAGTTTTCGGGTGTTTTTTGGCCCCAAGCACCTGAACAGCCACCAGCCGCAGGTCGGGATCTCTGCTCTGCAAGGCGGCTAATAACGCCGGGTAGACTTTGGCAACGTTGACCCGCTCCAGGGCATAGGCCGCAGCGATCCGCTCATCACGCGCCCCCCGCTTCAATCTGTCCAGCAACTGATCCAGATCAGCTACCGCCTCCACGGCGTCAAGCGCTGTCGCAGCCGCCTGTCTTACCCCCGGATCGGGATCGCTCAACAGCGCCTGCAGCGCCCTGCGTCGGTCTTTGAGCATGTTTTGTACCCTCAATGAGCCTTGGGAGGCTGTCGGTTTTTTTAACATCAATTGAGGCAACAACTGTCTTTTCCGTAAGTTCATAGAATCTTAACAGAAAAAACCCCTGAAGCTATATGCTTACAGGGGCTTGTTTACACTAAAGTACCTGGAGCATAGCTCAAAATGGAATCTCGTCATCCGGGTTGAATGCCGGCTCACTGAAACCGCCGCCCTGCTGTTGCCCTCCTTGTTGCTGACCGCCAGCCTGGCTGTTGCCCTCCTGCCCCTCCCCTTGTTGCCGGTCTCCGCCGCTCTGGCTGTAGCCCTGCCCGCCTCCCTGCGACTGACCACCACCGTAACCGCCAGCCTGCCGCTGACCACCACCGTAGCCACCACTCTGATTATCGTCGCGGCTACCCAGCATCTGCATCTGGTCAGCAACAATCTCGGTGATATAGCGCTTATTGCCGTCGCGATCATCGTAGGAACGGTTCTGAATCTTCCCCTCAATATAAACCTGCTTCCCCTTGTGTAAAAATTTGCCGCAAATTTCCGCCAACTGTCGCCAAGCGACGATATTATGCCATTCGGTCTTTTCCTGCCGGTTACCGTCACGATCTTTATAACGTTCTGTCGTTGCCAACGAGAAAGTCACCACCGCAGTCCCGGATGGAGTATAACGCAGCTCAGGATCCTTCCCCAGGTTACCGACCAGAATGACCTTGTTTACCGACATGAATGCCTCCTGTATAAAAAGTGAATTGTATTTATAGGGGTCGAAATGTGAAATTTAGCTGATCTGCCCCGGAGAGTAAAGTCCCATGATTGAAGCATCCGTTTCTCTTGAACACCCTGAGTTGAAGTGTCCGTAATTTCATCCGGTGAGTTTCACGCCATAATTCCCAGTGGATCATCGAACAGAAAGACATAGTTTAAGCTGATAAATAGGTATTATGCCCCCCCGAATACATATCGTGCTAAATTTACTAAATTGCTGTCCGTAAAACTTTCTGACTATTGAAAGTGAAACAGAGCCACTTCGATCACTGAGTCGGGTGGCCTGGTTTTGTCATGCGGGAGAAACGAAACATTATTGATTCCCTTGCTTTCTTCCTGCTGAAGCTTACGGCACTATTAAACATTCATAATGCACTCAACTTACAAGTCACTGATAATTAAAGACTATGCCATGGCATTTTTTCTCTCTGCAACCTGTTTCAGGAAGTTTTGTCTCATTTGTGCGGGCGGTCCTTTCCTGTTTTTTACGACCATGGGCTTGGCTTTATCAAATATTTGACCCCTATTTTTCAACCCGGATTCAAGTTGTAAATGCAACTCTAAACATTTGGTTTGAAGGATAAGCTGCGGTAGGCTCACGGCTTCTTTCACCGACCAAAGTTAGAGGGGCACGAATGAAGCACTACACGCAGCTTACCCGAGAAGAAAGATATCAGATTTACGCCTTGAAAACAGCAGGGCAATCGAAGACGCAAATTGCCAAAATTCTTGGCCGTCATAAATCCACCATTGGGCGGGAGATGGTGCGAAATTCTGGATTGAGAGGTTATCGACCCAAGCAGGCTGATAGCCTTGCAGTAAACCGCCGCCAGAAAAAGTCTGTTCGCCGCATCTCTTGTGACTCTTGGTCGCGCGTTGAGCAACTGCTCCGCGAATACTGGAGCCCAGAACAAATCAGCAACTGGCTGCAACAAGAAGAAAATATTCACGTCAGCCCTGAGTGGATTTATCAATACGTCCTCCGGGACAAGCAAGACGGCGGCGATCTCTACCAACATCTGCGCTGCCAGAAGCAACGAAAAAAGCGTTACGGCACATCAGATCGTCGTGGCCAGATCAAAGGGCGTATTTCCATCGACGAGCGGCCTGAGGTGGTCAACAAACGCAGTCGTATCGGTGATTGGGAGGCCGATACGGTCATTGGCAAACAAGGTGGTGACGTCTTAGTCACCCTCGTGGAACGCAAGACCCGCTGGAGCATGATTGGTAAAGCGCCTAACAGGACAGCATCAGAAGTCCGGGCCATTATTGTGAAACGGCTGTTGCCACTGGCGGCACACGTTCACACATTGACCTACGACAACGGCAAAGAGTTCGCCTTGCACCAGGACATTGACAAAGAACTTCAGGCCAATGGATATTTTGCGCACCCTTATCACTCATGGGAGCGTGGCTTGAACGAGAATACGAATGGTCTGATTCGCCAATTCTTCCCAAAAGGCAAGGACCTTTCCGAAGTGACCAACGAAGACATCCAGAGAGTGATGGACAAACTCAATAATCGCCCCAGAAAATGCCTTGGATTTAAAACCCCCAATCAGGTATTTTTTGGAATCAATCCACCTGTTGCACTAGCGAGTTGAATCCGCGCAACCAAACAGCATGGCTGCGGCCAAAAAACTCCTGCAGATTGATCCAGGGGCAAAAATTATTGTCGCCAGCGGCTATTTAAACGACCCGATAATGGCCGACTACAAAGATTATGGATTTCGTGCCGCTGTTGCCAAACCCTTCGAGCTAAAAGATTTGATATTATCGCTGCTGTTCTCTGACGATGTTGTAGGGCGAAATTTTTGCTTAGCCATCTCATGCTTTTTGCGAAAGCATCAAGTTGGGCTCTGATTGGCCGATTGCACAACAAAACCGGAAGCTTTTTTTGCCACAGACAGGTACGGACAACTGCGGGACAAAATCAAAATCTTATCTCGCGCAAAGTCGCAAAGTCGCCAAGGTTAAAATTAATCTGATTAGCACTAATCTTCAGCTATGGTGAAAAAAGTCCCCTCTCCCTGAGGGAGAGGGCTAGGGTGAGGGGGAGCGTGGGTCTGTGGCCAACATTTGCTTTCGTAATAGATTTACCGGAGCGAAGTAGGTAGCCAAAAAGTTGTCAACGGGAGGACGACAATGATGAAAGAAAACCTGCTCAGTATCGGTGCCGACACGGGTAAAATACTGCAGGGTGCTGTTCTTGTCGACATGTGGGCAATATGGAACAGCGAAAACAAGGACAAACTGGAAAAGGCTCGGCAGAAAAAGCCTTCGCTTGTGGCCTTCATTTTCTAAGGGGACAAAAGAACGGGGAAAATGATACCCTGGAAAACAAGCGGTTGCGCGGAGGCGCGATAATTGGGAACTGGATAATTGGGAACTGAATTCACATTCTGCCTCCTGAATATCCGGGGACAGACCTGAGATCAGTCCCCCCTCTTTCTTAATCATTTGCATGCGGGGAGCAGCGGGATGGCAAAAATCGATGCACTGTTCAAAATGATGCAACAGCAGGGAGCCAGCGATCTGCATATTTCCAGCGGGGCACCGCCAATTTTTCGCCTGCATGGCGAGATGGTCCGGATCAAGTCTCCCGATCTGACCAATGAGCAGGCAAAGGCGTTGCTTCTTGAAATCCTCGATGATGAGCAAAAGCAGACCTTCGAAGAGACACGTGATCTTGATTTTGCTTATGCGATCCCCGGCCTGGCACGTTTTCGCGGCAATATCCTTGATACCCATCGGGGCATCGCTGCGGTTTTTCGGCTTATTCCGAGTACGATTCTCACCGCCGAGCAGTTGAATCTGCCGGAAGGGGTGCTTAAAATGACCCGTTTCAAAAAGGGGTTGGTGCTGGTCACCGGGCCGACCGGCAGCGGAAAATCGACCACCCTGGCGGCGATGATCGACCTGATCAACAGGACCCGTAAAGAGCATATCCTGACCCTGGAAGATCCCCTTGAGTTTATCCATGAAAATAAACTGTCATTGATCAACCAGCGGCAAATCGGGACTCACAGTATGTCGTTTTCCAGCGCCTTGAAGGCGGCGTTGCGAGAGGACCCCGATATTATCCTGGTTGGTGAGATGCGCGACCTGGAAACCATCGAGCTGGCAATGAGTGCCGCGGAAACCGGACATCTGGTGTTCGGTACCCTGCACACCAATTCGGCGCCGAAGACCATCGATCGGATTATCGATGTTTTTCCGACCGATGCCCAGGAGCAGATTCGCTCCATGCTCGGCGAAAGTCTCAAGGGGGTGGTCTGCCAACAGCTGCTCAAAACCGCTGACGGCAAGGGGCGGGTGGCAGCGCTGGAGATTATGCTCGGCAATGCGGCGATCGGTAATCTGATCCGCGAAGGGAAGACTTTCCAGATTCCTTCCATTATCCAGACGGCCCGCGGGGAGGGGATGCAGTTGATGGATAGCCACCTGATGAACTTGCTGGATGAGGGTAAGGTGACTGCTGAAGAGGTGTATCGTTGTGCTGCGGATAAACGTCAATTTGAAGCACGATTGCCGAAAGAGGCAGAAACATAATCGACGTTGTCACTTAAGCTGGTGTCCCGTGCGTGATTCCTTTGCCAGAAAAATTGATTATCTGCGCATCTCAGTAACCGATCGCTGCAATTTGCGCTGTCGCTACTGTATGCCGGAAGAGGGGGTTCCTGCGCTCCGCCACCGGGATATCCTCAGTTATGAAGAGTTGTTGCGGGTGGCCCGGGTGGCTGTCGATGCCGGTGTGCACAAAATACGGATCACTGGCGGGGAACCTCTGGTTCGCAAGGGAATTGTCGATTTTATCGCCAGCCTTGCCCGGCTTCCCCGGGCCCCGGAAATTACCCTGACAACCAATGGCTTGCTGTTGGCTGAACAGGCTGTCTCCCTGAAAGAGGCTGGTCTGTCGCGGATCAATGTCAGCCTTGACAGCCTTGATGCCGCGCGTTATCGGCAGGTGACCCGTCGAGACGGACTGGCTCAAGTTCTGGAGGGGCTGGAGGCCGCTGTTGCCGTCGGTTTGGCACCCTTGAAAATCAACATGGTGCCGATTCTGGGGGTCAACGAGGATGAGATCGCAGCCTTCGGGAGATTGACCATCGAACGCCCCTGGCAGGTTCGCTTCATCGAGTTTATGCCGATCAGTTCCGATCTCGACTATTCTCCCGGCCAGCTGTATTCCGCGGCACGTATCAAGGCCGATCTGCAACAATTAGCTCCGTTGCAAAAGGTGCCGCAAAAAGGGATTCTCGGCCCGGCACGGATTTACCGATTGCAGGGAGCGGTCGGCACGCTGGGAATTATTTCGGCGGTGACGGAATCATTCTGTCGCGAATGTAACCGCTTGCGTTTAACCGCCGATGGCCAGTTGCGCCCCTGCCTTTTATCGCAAAATGAAATCGACTTGCGCACACTTTTACGTGCCGGGATCGATGATAACATCTTGGTGGAGCTGTTGCAGACATCAGTGACGGCCAAACCGGAAAGACATTGTGGCGGCATCGGGCAACGGCGAATGCAAGAGATTGGTGGGTAAAAACAACCGGGGAGTTGATGGATGATTGCTCGTTGTCGTTTGAAACACAAGGCTTGGAAAATGTGCAGCTTATCGTGTAGATTGTTCCTGAAGTGCAAATCTCTTCTTGTTTTGTAGGTAGCCATGCAAACATCTCTGATCAGTGTTGTGTATCTTGATGGGACCGAAGGTGCAGTCAGTAATGATG
>WTCI01000283.1 GCA_013138655.1 Desulfuromonadaceae bacterium
GTCTCACCGAGGCTGATGACAACCCCTTCTTTGATGGCACCTAACGCATTAATTTTGGGATTTGTGGTGGGGTGTTCGGCATTTTTGAAACTGGTGAGTTCCTCGCTCAGCTCATCTCTCTCTTCCGAGAGGTCGACCTGGCGCTGCGTTAAAATATCGACCCTCAGTTCAATCGCTACCTGCAGGGAATTGCGCATTGTTTCGAGCGGTTTTTTGTGGAGCAGTGGCAGGGTATCAGAGATATTTTTCAGCTGATAGGCGACACTTTTAAGCCGGGTGCGTAGATAATTGAGCCGGTCCGCTTCCGGGAAGTAGATACCTGCAGTTAGATGGGTTTTGCCTCCTGCCTTGGAACCGAAAATTTTTGCTTCGATGCCTTCCAGAGCGATCGCCTGGCCACCGGTAATCAGGCCCCTGGGGACGCTGATACCGCAAGTTGATTTGATCGTCGAGTTTCTGATTTCGTTGTCGACCTGCACATCGCCCCAGCATTCGACGGTGACATGATTCAGGTAACGAGCCTTGAAATCACCTTTGCAGCGGATCAGGCCGCTGCCCATGCCGGCCATGGTGCCGATCGTGACCGGCCCGTCCGCTTCGATTCGGCAGGCCCCGACGGCTCCGGCTATGTTGATCCCCTTGCTGGCTTTGATGTTGAAATCGTCCAGCACATCCCCCTTGATATCAACAAAGCCGTTGAAGTTGATATGTCCAACACTCAGGTCAACGTCACCACTGACGACAAACTCTTCGGCGATCGACAGTCGGTTGTTTTCAAAAATCACCCGACCGGCCTTGTCAGCAATGGCCTGGGTGCCATCCTCACTGACAACAATCCCCTCCCCTACGGTCAGTTTGGCCGGTTGCCCGTCTTGTGGGGGAATTGGTATTCCGGTGATGGTTCTGCCGGGGATCCCTTTGGTCGGCAGATAGATGGTCCCGAGCAGCTGACCCGGTTCAATGTTGGTAAAACTCTGGATCGATTTGAAATCGACCCGGCCCTGTTGGTCTTCTTCGAGCTCGATTTTCTCGCTTCCGGTATCGACAAACAACTCAAAATAGCCATCTTCACCAGGGACAGGTGCCTTGCCCGTTCCCAGTAGAAAATCCTGCGGATCTTCACCACTGGCTGCTTCAGTGCAAAAAACAGCCAGTTGCTCAAGGTCGAGCCCTTCCGAAATGTCCTGTGTTTTCAGCAGGCCGATCAGTTCTGCCGGAGAAATGCTGTTTTCCAGGTCATGAACCTTGATACTGACTCGGCACTCAAAATGGTCGTTGTGAGCTTCGACACGTAGGTCGTAAGCATCATTATTGACCTCACGGAGCAGTTTTTTGCCGATTTCGGCATTTCGTTCTTTTGGCTCAGCCATCAAACATTCAATCTCTCATATTATTGAGCCGGTGATTATTTATGCGCATGTAGGGGCGAATCTTGTATTCGCCCGAATCTTGATCGCCGACAGAACAAAGGCGATCACAAGCATCGCCCCTACCGCAGGATTTACCTGTTTCATCACCGGAGCAATACGCCGGAAAACTAATTAGTGATATAATACCATGCTTGTCGGACAAACATTGAATTTTTTTAAGTTTTAACCTGTAAAATAATAAAAATGTTAGTTTTTTGTTACGTCCGACAGGCTCCTTGACCTTGCCTGCCGCTCTGGTTATGCTCCAGCATCGATTTTTCAGGAGGAAGCTGATGTCTGAGATTGTTGAAAGTTTCCAGCAGGACGTGGCCGAGGTCGGCTGGAAAGATCTGCGTATCCACATGCAACGTGATGCCATTATTCTGGTCGATGCGGCTCTCGACCTGATTGATACGGCGGTGGCGGTGGCGACAGACGATAAAGGCCGGGTGGACGGCTGGATTGCCGCCGGGCAGCTGGTAAAACCGACGGCCGAACAGGTTGCCGCCTGGGAAGTAACCCTGGATAAACCTTTTCGCATGCTGATTGTTCAGCCTTTTATCCTCGCACAAATGGTGGGAAATGCCTGAAACCTTTATTGCCAGCCTCAGCAATTACCGTTAGGCCGATGTCTTCAATCCCTGGGGTGAAGTCGATTCTGAACATGATGCCGATGAACAAGGACCCTTGGTGCGCTGCCGACAGCTGCAGCAGTACCTCAAAGAGCGGCTCGGCAGTGCGCAAACGCTCCTGCTGGCCGAGGCAATCGGCTACCAGGGAGGACATTTCAGCGGCATTCCGATGACCTCGGAACGCCTGCTGCTGGGGGGGCTGGCGCACAAGGGGTTGTCCGCGAAGATGGTATTTCGGACTCTGGAGCCGCAGCGCACCAGCCGCCCTGAGGTTCGCAGACTGGGATTCACCGAGCCGACGGCAACCATTGTTTGGGGATTCCTCGCCGACCAGGGGATCGATCCGCGCTCGGTGATCTTGTGGAATGCCTTCCCTTGGCACCCCTATGAATCTGCAAAGGGTCTGCTCAGTAACCGGACGCCGAAAGATGACGAGCTGGTTGCCGGGCATCGGGTTTTACGGCAGTTGCTTGAGCTGGGGAAATTTACTCAAGTCATTGCCGTCGGCGAAAAATCGGCGGTGCAACTGCAGCAACTGGGAATTGCCGCAGT
>WTCI01000344.1 GCA_013138655.1 Desulfuromonadaceae bacterium
CTACCTAACGTTCTCCTCGGGATAAGCATTGATGTGATGAACACTCAGATCAGCCCCATTAAACTCCAACTCCTCTTCAAGTCGGAAACCACTCACAGTATCGATAATTTTATAAACAACGAAGCCGGTAACAACAGCATAAACCACCGCCAGCAGACTCCCGGCAAGCTGCGACATAAAAGAAACACCACCCAGACCGCCAAGTGTCGTAGAACCAAAAATACCGACGGCAAGCCCCCCCCAGCTTCCGACCACTCCGTGTAGCGGCCAGACACCGAGGACATCATCAATCTGCAATTTTTCCTGCTCAATCTGGAAACAGTAAACAAAAAGCAGTGAACCGATCCCGCCGATAAAGAAAGCCCCGATTGGATGTACCAGATCAGAACCTGCACAGATGGCAATCAGCCCGGCTAAAGCACCGTTATGGACAAAACCCGGGTCGTTTTTACTCGCCAGCAAGGCAAACAGAACCCCGCCAACCATCGCCAGCAGTGAATTGACCGCGACCAGCCCGGAGACATCTCCCAGAGACTGGGCACTCATAACGTTAAAACCGAACCAGCCGATCGCCAGTATCCAACTACCCAACGCCAAAAAAGGAATATTGCTGATCGGAATCGCCTGGCTGCGACCACGGACAAAGCGCCCCATGCGTGGCCCGAGAATCAGCACGGCAGGAAGTGCCAGCCAGCCGCCAATAGAATGAACAACGACGCTGCCGGCAAAATCATGAAACCGGGCACCAAAGGTCGCTTCGAAAAAACCCTGCAGACCGGCACTGTTCTGACCCCAGATAATAGACTCAAAAATCGGATAAGAGATACCGACAAAGACAGCTCCGGCAAAAACTTGTGGCCAGAACTTAGCCCGTTCGGCGATACCACCGGAAATAATCGCCGGGATACAGGCAGCAAAGCAGAGCAGAAAGAAAAAACGCACCAGCTCATAACCTTGATTCGCCCCCACCAGCTCGGATGCCGGCAACAAAAAATGGACTCCATAGGAAATCGGATAGCCGATCAAAAAATAAACAACCGTGGAAACCGACCAGTCGGAAAGGATTTTGACAAAGGCATTAACCTGGTTTTTACGCCGGACGGTACCAACCTCCAAAAATGCGAATCCGGCGTGCATAGCAAAAACCATCACGGCCCCAAGCAGCAGGAACAGGACATCTCCGCCACGCTGTAGTGTAACAAGTGATGCTTCCATCAGCAAAACCTCCTCGTTTCAGAATCATCAACAACGCCATTGTTTATGAATCAAGGAGGGTCTCTTACAACGACCGTGCCATGCGATAAAAACACTTTGAATATAGGATTTTCATGGCTGTTTTCCCAAAGACTCTGCACATCTTTCATGCAGCCTTGCCTGTTTTCATATCATCAGGGGTACGAGTCTGCGGCTGAAATTATGAAGGAAAGCGCTGCTTGCAAGTTTTCCATTAACATTATACAATTCAAAAATTCTATTCATTTGTTCATCATCCATTTCTCTAAAATGAAACATCTCCTGACGAGGCGCCAATGCGAAGAGGTCTCAGTATCCGCTGGAAGATATTGACGGGATTAATTGTTCTGGCCATCTTCCCGATGCTTTTACTCAGCTACCTGTTTTCCGGTTTTGCTGATCGACAGGTCAGTGACCAGATAGAACTGATGGCAGACCAAGCCGGCCATTACATCATGCAGTTAGCAGATCGAAATGAAGAAAATCTTGCGGAAGCCCTGGAGCTGATAACCCAGGATACCGAGCTGGTCAATGCGCTGCATGTCGGTGAAATTACCGGCGATTCGGAGCAACTGCATAGACTCCTCAAGCACTACCGGGAGCAGTATCATTTTGACAGATTCGAGATACTCCACGCCGATGGACACCGGCATGTCCTTTCAGAAAATGCCGACAATGGCGAGCCGATCCGCCTAAAGACGACAGACGAGCAAAAGATTGGATTCCATAAAGAACCGACCAGCCAGGTGATCGTCGAGGACAGTCATCTCAGTATTTTTTCTACAGCCCCTATAGCAATGAAAGGCTCCGTCATCGGCTACCTCAGAGCATTCAGCTATATGGATGACCAGTACGCAAAACAGTCCCAAAGAATTATCGACGCGGATATCGCCTTTCACAACGGCGAAAAAATTCTTTCCAGCAACCTGAAGGAATTCCGAAAAATCCCACTTAATCTCGACGAAATCCTCGATGAGGATGCCGTCCCCATGACACTCCGTAGCCAGCCGCATATCGTCTACAACTACCCGTTGAACCATGATAAGGCCGGATTCATGATTGCCCTGAATCGTTCCGCTATCCAGGCGGCAAACAGCTCGCTGCGGCAAACCCTGATGATGAGTACGATCGGCGTTATGGTGGCGGCTGTTCTACTCGGTATGATTATCTCCCGCGGGATCGCCATGCCGCTCAATTCCATGGTGACAAACCTGCAGGAGATCGCTGAAGGCGAAGCCGATTTAACCAAAACCCTGGACGTCTCCACGCAGGATGAGATCGGCAGCCTGGCCAACAGTTTCAATCATTTCGTCAAGCGCTTACGAAGTATCATCGAAAAAACCCGGAGCACCGCCGGCAACCTTTCCGAGGGCACACACACCATCCGCAACCGGTTCGGCGAGATGAACAACGCCGCCAATCAACAGACCAAAGCACTGGAACAAGCGCATCAAGGTGTCACAGAAATCGGCCAATCTGCTGGTGAGGTTGCTGACAATGTTTCCACCCTGGTGGCGTCGGTACAACAAAGTTCCGCGGCCACCCACGAACTGGAATCGACAACCTTCGTTATCGCTGAACAGATGGAAAACCTGTTCGGCATCATCAGCGATCTTTCCAGTTCAATCCATCAGCTCTCATCCTCAAATGAGCAGATTGACGGCAATGTCATCGAACTCTCACACAACGCGCGGGAGACTTCACTGGCCGCAGAAGAATTGGAGCAGGCCACCAACACCATTAAGGAAAGCGCCGAGCAGACAAGTCGGTTGGCTCAACAGGCTGCCAATGAATCTCTGGAAGGGAAAGCCGCCGTCCAGGATACAATTCTCGGCATCAGCGAACTCCAGTTGATGATGGAGCAAGCCCATCTGGCGATCAAGGATCTGGGTGAACGCTCGGATGCGATCGGCAGCATCGTCAACGTCATCGCCGATGTCGCTGACCAAACCAACCTGCTGGCCCTGAATGCCGCAATCATCGCCGCCCAGGCCGGGGAACATGGCCAAGGATTCGCCGTTGTTGCTGAAGAGATCCGTGACCTGGCGGAACGCACTTCAGTTTCAACGAAGGAGATTGCCGAAATTGTCGAGAACCTCCAACAGGGCACGCAAACCGCAGTAGCAACTATTGAAGCCGGGACTGTTCGTGCCCAGCAGGAAGTCGCCAGGTCGCACACTGCAGGAGAGGCTCTGAAAAAGCTGCATGAAAGTTCCATCTCTTCAACGGAGCAAATTACCGGCATCGCCCGACAGACCCAGAAACAGTCGGAGGAAAACCGAAAAATCACCCAGGCGGTGCTTGGTTTTACCAGCATGCTTGAACAGATTGCCAGTTCGATCGGGCAACAGAGTGCCAGCACCCACAACCTTGCCAGCGCTGCGGAATCAATGAAAAACATCGCCGCCAAGGTCAAGAACAGCACCTTGGAACAGGGACGCGGCAGCCAGCAGATTGCCCAGAGCATGGAACATATCCAGCAGAGAATCGAAGTGATTGACGATGCCACCAGAGCCCAGCGTGATCGCAGCAATGAAATTGTCGAAACGATGGCCATGGTTCACCGCATTGCCGAGGAGAACGCGGGGCGGACTGGAGATATGGACAGTGTCGTCAATAATCTTTCCGAGCAGGCTGCCCTGCTGCAGAAAGAGATCGGTGCATTCAAGGTCTGAAGCAGAGATTGACAAGTCAAGGCGTGTGGGTTAGAGTCGCCGCACAGTTAGCAATAACGTCTTTATCCAGAGTGGTGGAGGGAGAAGGCCCTGTGAAACCACGGCAACCGGCCGGCTGAAGCTTAAACGAAAGCGGGTGCTTGGTGCCAATTCCTGCCCTGCCGGACAGCTTGCCCGGGGGGACAGATGGAGACGGAGCCCCCGATACTGCCAACAATGTATCTCCAAGGCCCTTCCCATCTTCCCGGGGAAGGGCCTTTTTCATTGTCTTGTAAAGAGGATACGGATTGAACGATTCCGTTGGTTTGGTCACAACTCAATATGTCAATTTTGCTGTCGAACTACGTCTGGAAAGTGGTCGCCTGCTTGGTCCGCTGACCCTCGCGTATGAAAGCTATGGCCAACTGAACGCGGATCGCTCCAACGTCATCCTGGTCACCCACGCCTGGACCGGCGATGCTCACGCGGCCGGTTTCCACTCCGAAGAAGACCGCAAACCGGGTTGGTGGGACAACATGATCGGGCCTGGCAAGGTTTTTGATACCGACCGTTACTTCGTCCTCTGCAGCAACGTCATCGGCTCCTGTAAGGGGTCAACCGGTCCGACCAGCATCAATCCACGCACCAACCGCCCTTATCGGCTCAGCTTCCCGGCCCTGATGGTCCGCGACATGGTCCGGGCACAGAAACTATTGATCGATCATTTACAGATCACATCTTTACTGGCCGTGGTTGGCGGTTCCATGGGTGCCATGCAGGCCTTGGAATGGGCAATTCATTACCCCGAGTTGGTCCGTTCGATTGTGCCGATTGCCGGAACCGGCAGAACTTCACCGATGGCCATTGCCCTCAACGCTCTGGCCCGCCAGGCCATCTACAACGATCCATTATGGAAAAAAGGGAATTACAAACCGGAACATCCTCCGGCAGACGGTCTGGCTCTGGCCCGTGCCGTCGGACATGTTTCCTTTCTCTCCGATGCTTCGATGCAGCTCAAGTTCGGGCGGCGTTTCTCGGTGCGGGACGGGATGTTCGACTTTTTCGGCAAGTTTGAAATTGAACGCTATCTCGATTATAACGGCGTGAGCTTTGTTGATCGCTTCGATACCAATTCTTTCCTTTATCTGGCCAAAACCCTTGACCTCTACGATGTCGCCTGGAACTTTGATTCCTTCAGCGAGGCCCTCGAGCGGCTCAACTGCCCATCCCTCTGGTTCGCCTTCAGCTCCGACTGGCTTTATCCCCCACAGCAGACCGAAGAGGTGGTCGACGAACTCCAGCGGCTCAACAAACCGGTCGACTACCACCTGATCCAGTCCGATTACGGGCACGATTCATTCCTGGTTGAACCGGAAAAATTCATTCCCATTCTGCAGAGGTTTCTCGACCAACAGGCGAAATCATTCGCCTTGCCGTAAGGGTAAATCCGTGTGTTCGCCCGACAGCAAGGAACAGCAGGGGCAAAGGGGAGCAAGCGTAGTGGATCTGCCTTCTCGCCTGATCATAAAAAAGGGCAGACACTCAGGTCTCCCCTACGTTGTCAGCGAATGGCGAGAAGGCACCGCGGATCTTCAGTCGAACAGCTCCAGCTGTTGAAATTTATGCTTATCTGATTTGAACGGGCGGGGCTGAAAACGTGGGCACTCAAGCATCAAAATAGCTGTCGGCTGTTTACACTGACGAATACAGCGGCGACAAAGCTTGTTGATTTCTTCCGGTTTTTTCTCGGTCATAAACTGCCTTTCAATTTCAATTGCAGTCTACTTGAGAGGAGCCACGCTGACAAGCGGGCAACGGTAATCAACTGTTGAATCTTCCCGAAGCAAAATGCTAAATTATTAAAATCCCTTTTTGAATTATGGTTTAGAGATGACACCAGCGACTCTGGATATCACCATTCTTGGCTCCGGAACCAGCTCCGGGATTCCGGTTATCGGCTGCGATTGCCCGGTCTGTCGATCCACGGATCCGCGCAACCAGAGAACCCGCTGTAGCGTCCTGCTACATTACGATGGATATAACATCCTGATTGACACGGCAACAGACCTGCGACAGCAGGCCCTGCGCGAAAACATCCGTCATATCGATGCGGTCCTCTATACTCACAGCCATGCCGATCACGTGCACGGGATCGATGACCTGCGCAGCTTTAACCTGCGTTCGCAAAAAGCCATCCCACTGTACGGCTCGGTCCACACCCTGGAAAGTATCAGGGACAATTTCAATTATATTTTCGACGAAAGCGAGCATCTCGGCTACGTCCCCAAGCTGGCGCTGTTCCCGATCGAAACGAGCTTTGAGCTGTTCGGTTTGACCATCACCCCCATCCCGCTGGAACATGGACAGATGCCGGTCTTCGGCTACCGCTGCGGCCCTTTTGCCTACCTGACGGACTGTAATGGCATTCCCGAAAGCTCTCTGGAACGGCTCAAGGATTTAGAGCTGCTGATTCTCGATGGACTGCGTTTTAAACCGCACAACACGCATTTCAGTATCCCGCAAGCGATACAGATGGCAGAAAAAATAGCTGCCCGGCAAACCCTGCTGACTCATCTCAGCCACGATGTCGATCACCCCCGCCACGACCCGCAACTGCCAAGCGGCATCAACCTGGCGCACGACGGACAGGCGTTTTCCCTGGTCCTGAATCAGTCCGTTATGCAGCCCTTACAAAGGCAGTTGTCATGAACACCGAGCTGCGCCTGCACGGCAAGATCAACGAGAGCATCGAATATTACGCCACGGCAGCCGGTTCACGTGCCGCACATCATCATTTTTACCAGGTATCCGAACAGGGTCTGCGCTTTTTCGCTCCGGGGAACGAACTGCTGCTTGATAGTCAGGGCCTCCAGCAGAGCGGCAATGGCGGCTCTTTCTGTGAGTACATGTTCGGGGTTGACCAGCCGCTGGCTGATCTGACCAAAAAGGGGGTCATCAACCGACTGATCCTGCTCGGCGCCGGCTACGATGAGGCCGGCAGGTTGGTCATCGGTAAGCAGAACCGCTCACGACAAACTTATGAACAGATCTTTTTCGAAGGGCATACCATCTACAACTATTTCTTTTTTGTTGATGGACTGAGCACTAAAACTCACCGACAGCAGCAGGAACAGATCCTCAAGTATCTCGGCAAAACCCTGAAGCGGATGGGTCACCTCAACCAGCAGGACGATTCCCAACTCACCGCCGACCTGCTGGCGCAGCTGCCCGAGCAGTGTACCCTCTACCTGATCAGGTTGATCAACACCCGGCAGCGCCGTTACCAGCAGGAGTTCCAACGGCTCTACTACCAGAACCGCTCCATCCCGGATGATAATTTCGACAACCTGCAAGAGCTGGCCAACGATCTCGGCCTGGACCGCTACCAGCAGGAAAGAATCAAGATCGATGTTTTGTATCGCCATCGCGACAATTATCGAATCATCGACGAATACAAAAAGGTCCTGATCAACTGCCATTGGCAAGGACACGTTGGACGCCAGCAACAAGCCCGATTGACCCGTTTAAAAACGCTCTCGGTTCGTAACAAAATCCCTGCGGCCCTGTTTCTCACCCTTGATGAACAGCTCAAAACCAAACCGGAAAAAATCGCCAATGAACCGGAGTACATCCGTACCACCCGGGAAATTCTTCAGGGGATCTTCATGGCTGGTGAAGAGCTTGAAACCGGCATCAACAAGCAAGACATGGTGCAACTGCTCTTTGTCAAGCTCCAGACCCACAGAAATCGTGACCACACCTTTGAACAGTTGCTGCTGGAAACCGGTAAAATCTGTGACGAGCAGATTCGCGATGGCGCACCGCTGTCACTGCTGGAAAACTTCTCTTACATCATCACCTTTTTTGATCGCTACGACAGCACCGCAACCCATCTCAGCCAGCTGGCCTTCATGGAAAGCTGCCGCCTGACAGAAGACCTTTTGCGCAGCCTGCTCGGCAATCAGCAGGCTTTTAACGAGCTGGAAGACGGCCTGTTCAGTCGACTGTTTTTCGATGAAATTCTGGAAAATGGCTACCTGGGGCGTTTCGGCCGCCGTAAGCTGCTGCTTTTACAGCAGCGGCTTCGAGAGATTACCGCCGGTTCTTTCAGTCTGCAGGATCTGACAAACGAGATGAAACGGCTTGATGCCGAAGAACGGCTTTACAATACCGTGCTGAAAAGTGCCAAAGAACGCATTCGCAACCGTTATTCACGCTATAATACCCAGTCTGAACAGCAGGAACTGTTCAGTGAACTGAATGACGAATTACTGGTGCGCGGGATCATCAGTGACCTGCTCGATCCGGCACTCTTCCGTAAAGTGGTGCATGATATCAAAAAAGAAGCCATCTACCTGCATAACCTGCTTCCGGACATCATCTCCAATCAGGATCGTGCGCTACGCGATGATTTTTTGTGCAACAGTGGTCTCGACCGCTTTTACGTCGAGGAACTGGAGCGGGAATATTTTACTCTCAACAAGATGGATCTCGACCATTTGCAGCAACTCAGAACAGACAACAATTGATGGCGTCGCAAAAAGTCCGCCCTCCAGCGTTGCAGCAGTTTTTCAGGATCTCGACATACCATGTGTATGCCTTCGCCCCTGAAAAACCGCTACGCCTTGTAGGTCGAAATTTTTGCTTAGCCATCGTATTCTTTTTGCGAGACCATCAACTATTGACCGTTCAAGAGGCATGTTATGGCAGCTGTCAACCGCAACCAGATCCGCAATTTCGGCATCATTTCCCACATCGATGCCGGCAAGACAACCGTTTCGGAACGGATTCTTTTCTATACCGGCGAAATCCACAAAATGGGCGAAGTGCATGACGGCATGGCGGTCATGGACTGGATGGAGCAGGAGCAGGAACGCGGGATTACCATCACCGCTTCAGCCACCTGCTGCAAATGGCGTGATTTCACTTTTAACCTGATCGACACTCCCGGGCATATCGATTTCACCATCGAGGTGGAACGTTCGCTGCGTGCCCTGGATGGTGCGGTGGCTATTTTCAGCGCGGTGGAAGGCGTTCAGCCCCAGAGCGAATCGGTCTGGCGGCAAGCCGACCGCTACCAGGTACCGCGCATCTGCCTGATCAACAAGATGGATCGGATCGGCGCCGACCATCGTGCCGTACTGATTAGCATGATTGAAAAACTGCAGATCAAGCCGGTGCTGCTGCAACTGCCGATCGGCAGCGAGGATGAATTCTGCGGAATCATTGACCTGCTCAACGAAAAAGCCGTGCGGTTTCACGAGGAGGACTTGGGACAAACGGTTATCGACAGTGAAATTCCAACAGAGATGCGGAAAGAAGTACAGCAGGCTCGCGAGCGCATTATTGAAGTTGCAGCCGATTATGATGACAGCATCCTTGATGACTTTCTCGAAGGAAACCCGATCGCCGGAGAACGACTGCTGCCGGCCTTGCGTCAAGGGGTGACCGAGTGCCGGATTTCACCGGTTCTGCTCGGTTCCGCCCTGCGCAACAAGGGAATTCAACCACTGCTTGACGCCATCTGCGAGCTACTCCCCTCGCCGCTGGACATTCCCCCCGAACAGGCTACCCGCATCGACACCCGGGATAACCAGTCACTGGAGACCGACAGCAAGGGGCCGCTCTGTGCCCTGGCATTTAAGGTTCTTGCCGATGAGGGTCGCAAGCTGACCTACCTGCGCCTCTACTCCGGCAGCTTGAAGCCCGGCGATTCGGTCTACAACAGCCGGACCCTCGGCGAAGAAAAGGTTGCCCGACTGTTCCGCATGCACTCGCACAAGCGGGAACGGATCAACCAGGCCGTAGCCGGCGATATTGTGACCGCCACCGGCCTGAAGAATGTCCTCACCGGCGACACCATCAGTTTCGCCGAAATGCCTCTACAGCTGGCCGGACTGGAATATCCCGAACCGGTCGTGTCCCTGGCGGTTGAAGCGAAAACCCTCGATGACCGGGACAAGCTCCCCGCTGCCTTGGAAAAACTACAGTGGGAAGATCCCACCTTTCTGGTCAAGGAAGACCCCGAAACCGGGCAAACCCTGTTAACGGGAATGGGCGAGTTACACCTGGAAGTCGTCGTCCAGCGTTTGCGGAGCGATTTTGGCGTCGACACCCAGACCGGTCGCCCGCAGGTTGTCTATCGTGAAACCCTGACTCGTGAAAGCGAGCAGCACGAACGATTCGAACGGGAAATTGACGGCAAGCTGCATGCCGGCGAAGTGACCCTTCGAATGACCCCCCTGGCACGCCGCAGCGGTTTGCAGATCGAGATACCTGAAGATGTTTTTACGGCATGGCCGGAAGAACAGGCGGACCATTTGCACGACAAAATTGAGGCCGCCTGTCAAGCAGGACCAGCTGCCGGGTATCCACTGACCGATTTAAAGCTGACCCTGCAGTCTGCCCCCTACGATGCGAACCGGACCACCGAACTGGGGATCTCCGCGGCAATCAACAAGGCGGTCTCCGAGGCCCTGCGCCAAGGCAAGCCGACCATGCTCGAGCCGGTCATGGCCCTGGAACTTACGGCACCCACCGAGTATACCGGCCGCGTCATGGGCAGCCTGCAGCAAAAACGCGGCCAGGTCGAAGGGATCACCTCACATCCCGGCCAGGATGTCATTCGCGCCACTGTCCCCCTGTTAGAAATGTTCGGCTACATGACCGAACTACGTAGCGCCACCAAGGGACAAGGAAGTTTCAGCATGGAATTCTCCCATTTTGACCAGGCCCCTGCCGAAATCCTGCAGAAGTTTGGTCTTAAATAAAAAAGCGCCAAAGGGCGCTTTTTTAAAATCATGCTGTTCATTT
>WTCI01000015.1 GCA_013138655.1 Desulfuromonadaceae bacterium
TCCTGTTTCCAGAGTAAATTATGAGTTTGTCTTTTGTTGGTTGCAGTCGCAGAAAATAATGGATTTGATTTGGCTTGATGCAGTGCAGTCCGCACAGCCAAATCTTTCAATGGAAAATCTTGGCAACTTTTATATTCCTTGTCCGATCATCGATGAACAGTCGCGCATAGTAGGTTTCATAAAGGAACAAGACGAGCGCATTTCAGCTGCTATCACACTGAATGCAAACCAAATCCAACTCCTGCAAGAATACCGCACCACCCTGATCTCCGACGCCGTCACCGGAAAAATCGACATCCGTGAGGAAGCCGCATGACTCCATCCCATCCGACCGAAAAGAAGTTCGAGGATCATATCGAAGCGCACCTGCTCGCTTCCGGGTACCGCAAAGGCAAGTCAGGCGACTACGACCGGGAACTGTGCCTGATCCCCGCCGAGGTGATCGCTTTTGTCGTCGCGACCCAGCCGACCGAATACGAAAAGCTGCAAAAGCAGTACGGTGACGCCACCGACGATAACCTCTGTCGGCGGCTGGCGAAAGAGATCGGTAAACGCGGTACGCTTGATGTGTTGCGCAAGGGGTTCAAGGATCGCGGTTGCTCATTCCGGTTGAGCTATTTCAAACCGGTCAGCGGCATGAACCCCGAGCATCTGGCCCTCTACCGGCAAAACCGCTTCACCGTCACGCGCCAACCCTTCTACAGCACCCAGAACAACAACTCCATCGATGTTGCCCTCTTCCTCAACGGTCTGCCGCTGATTACCTGCGAACTGAAAAATTCCCTCACCGGCCAGTTTGTAGAAGAAGCGATCAAACAGTACCGAAAAGACCGCGATCCGAAAGAGCCGTTCTTCAAGTTCAAACGTTGCCTGGTTCATTTCGCCGTCGGTAACGAAAAAGTCGCCATGACCACCCGGCTGGCCGGGAACAAGACCCGTTTTCTGCCCTTTAACAAAGACAGCGAAAACCCGGTCAATCCGCACGGGTTCCGCACCCACTATCTGTGGGAAGATATCCTGCAACCCGACACCCTGCTCGATCTGCTCGAAAATTACCTGCACGTACAGACCAACACCAAAAAGGTCTACGGCAAGAGTGGGAAATTGGAAGAGAAGCGCAGCGAGGCGTTGATTTTTCCTCGCTATCATCAGTTCGACGTCGTGCGTAACTTACTCGCCAAGGTTAAGAACGAAGGGGAAGGGCACAGCTACCTGATTCAGCACAGCGCCGGTTCGGGTAAATCGAACTCTATCGCCTGGCTGGCGCATCAGTTGGCGAGTCTCTACCGCAATCAATACGATCAGCAGCGGCTCTTCGACAGTATCATCGTTGTCACCGACCGGCGGGTACTTGACCGACAGTTGCAAGACACCGTCAAGCAGTTTGAACAAACCACCGGCGTGGTGGTGCCGATCACCACCGATTCGGCGGCGCTACGCGATGCGATTGAGGCGAAGAAGGATATCATTATCACCACCCTGCAAAAGTTCGGCGTCATCTCGAAAACCACTTCGGCGCATCCGGGCCTGCGCTATGCGGTGATTATCGATGAGGCGCATTCGAGCCAGAGCGGCGAATCGGCCAAACATCTGAACCAGACCCTGAATGCCGATCTGGAACATGCCGAAGAGAGCGACAGTGTTGCCGACGAAGCGACACTGGAAGATAAAATCCTCGAAGAGATTCGCCTGCGCAGTAAGCAGCAACGGCATATCTCCTATTTCGCCTTTACCGCGACGCCCAAAAACAAAACGCTGGAGTTGTTCGGGCGCAAGAATTTCGACGGCAAACCGGTCGCTTTTCATGTTTATTCGATGCGTCAGGCGATTGAAGAAAAGTTTATCCTCGACGTGCTGGAGAACTACACCACCTTCAAACGTTACTTCAAACTGACCAAGACAGCGGCGAGCGATAAAGAGTTCGAGAAGAAGAAAGCGATCCGCCTGCTGACCTCGTATGTTGATCTGCAACCGCACGCGATTGAAACCAAAAGCCGCCTGATGCTCGATCACTTTATCGACCACACCGCCAACGCCATTGAGGGCCGGGGCCGGGCGATGGTGGTGACCCGTTCACGGCTGCATGCGGTGAAATATTATCTGATGTTCCGCAAGGTGATGGAGGAGATGAATCTGTCCTATAAGCCGCTGGTGGCCTTCAGCGGCGAGGTGATCGATCCAGACACCGATGCACGATACACCGAAAACGGCTTGAATGCGCTGCCGCCCAAGGTCGGTATCCCCGATGCGCTGAAGACCCCCGAGTTTCGCATCCTGATTGCGGCGAACAAGTTCCAGACCGGTTTCGATGAACCGCTGCTGCACACCATGTATGTCGACAAGAAACTCGGCGGCGTCGGCGCGGTGCAAACCCTGTCACGGCTGAATCGCACCATGCACGGCAAAGATGGTTGCGTGGTGATCGACTACGTCAATGAGGCCGACGACATTCTTGCCGGCTTTCAGGATTATTATCAGACCACCCTGCTCGAAGATACGACCGATCCGAACAAACTCTATGATCTGCAACAGCAGATAGTCGACTTTGAACTCTTTCTCCCTAAGGATGTCGATGCCTTTGCGACGACCTTCTTTGACTCGAAGCAACCGCAAGAGCAGCTGCAACCGTTGCTCGATGCCGCCAGAGACCTCTGGCGACAGCGGGAGGTGGACGAGCGCGAGGAGTTTCGCGGCCGGCTCAACCAATTCAGCCGCCTCTACGGGTTTCTCTCGCAGATTCTGACCTTTGAAGATGTCGAGCTGGAGAAATTCTACGTTTTCTGTCGGCTACTGGCGCGCAAACTGGATCGGCGCGAAGGCATATTGCCACTCGAAGTCCTCGACGCCGTCGATCTCGATTCGTTTCGAATTCAGAAAACCTATGAAGGGACGATCGATCTGCGGCCCGAAGATCGGGAGCTGCCGACCATCGGCGAGGGTTCCTCTGGCGTCAACGAAGATGAAACCGATCTGTTGAGCAGTATCATCAAGACGCTGAATGAAACCCATGGCCTGAACCTCAGTGAGGATGACAGGGTGGATATGCAGTCTTTGAAGGACAAGGTTTACCGACATGACGACTTGCGCAGTGTCTTTCAGGCAAATAATCCGGCATCAATCCGCAAAATGAAGTTCGAAGAAGTGCTTGATGACATCCTGCTCGAATTCGTCCACACCAAACTCGATCTGTATAAAAAACTGAATCAACCGAGCGTGAACAGAAACTTGAAAGATATGTGGTACAGCGAGTATCAGAAGGGACGGGAGACTTGTCTTCGGCCTCTCTAATCCCACTGCAGGGGAGCCTCGTAAATCACGATTAAC
>WTCI01000328.1 GCA_013138655.1 Desulfuromonadaceae bacterium
CCTAGTTCCCATCCGGAAACTCCGGGTGGGAACTGGTAGGTTTCCGAGTCGGGAACGCGGGATTTTTCGTCGTGGCAAGGAAATCAATGCGTTGTGCGGAGGCGTACATCGGTACGCCGCACAAACAAGCCTGTAGATTGACACGGCCACAGCGGAAAAGAACCGTTTCCGGACGGAAACTACCTAATTCCCCTGATTTTCAGGTTTGCCTTGATTATTTCTGATTGTTCAAAGAGCTTGCTCTCTCTGTCAACGATAAACATCCTTTCGGTGTACGACGCGGAGGATGAGAATCAGCACTTCCCCTTCATCGATTTCATAAATAACCCGGTAAGAACCTACGCGAATGCGACGTAGCCCGGAGAATTCTCCCTTGAGCAATTTGCCAATGTGCGGATTGTCTGCGATTTTGTCGATGGCTTCAATCAGGCGAATTTGCTGCAATTTGTCGAGCCGCTGAATTTCTTTAAGTGCGCTTTGTTTAATTTTCAGCGAGTAGGGCACGTTTCGCCTCCTGCCAATCGATACTTTCATCAGAGGGATCTCGTAGACGTTCAATTGCTACGGAAAGATCATCAAAATCCTCAATATAGGCTTCGATCGCTTGGCGGATGATATCGGCACGCGAGCGATGCAATGACTGAGCAGCCCGGTCAAGGGCTGAGATAACTTCGTCTGGAAGTCGTGCTGTAATTTGGGACATAAAAAGCCTCCATAATGCCAGTTGATGTCAATGACATTATGTGAGTTTTGAGAGTTAACGTCAAGTGCGTTAATCGATCGATAGGTGAACACGCCGGTATGATTTCATTGAAATTTTTTTTCGTTTTGCGGCTTTGAAGAAATCTGGGGGAGTATCCTTGCTTTCTCCGGCACTCGATTATCACGGCCGCCGCCCGTATGTCGCTTTCATCGCCGAGAATATGCATTGGTTCGAGGCTGAAAAGAAGAAACTTTCTCAGTGTTGATGCTGGGAAATCAATCTGTCGGAAAAGTTTACACTTCTTTTGGTCGTTATTAATAGAGACACTCCCGAATGGCGCTAGTTTGCCAAGATAATACTTTTGACGTATCATGTATAGGTGCGTAGAATGTCTATATGATTCAAAGCTTTAAAACTAAAAATACAAAAAATTTTTATGATGGAAAGCAGGTCAAACAATTCCACGCATTTAGAAGGCAAGCTGAAAAACGCCTTCGTATTCTTGATGCAGCTGACACACTGGAGGCACTGATGTTGTTGCCGAGTAACCGCTTCAAGGCACTTAGCGGTGACCGCCACGGGCAATACAGTATAAGGATCAATGATCGGTGGCGCATATGTTTTGAATGGCACGATACCGGTTCTTACAACGTCGAAATTGTTGACTATCATTAAAGGAGCAAATCAAAATGGCTCGTACTCCTATTCATCCAGGTGAAATTCTTGCAGGCGAACTCCAAGAACTAAATATAAGTGCGTCAGAATTGGCCCGGGAAATTATGGTTCCGGCTAATCGGATTACGCAAATAATTGCCGGAAAACGTACCATAACTGCAGAAACAGCTCTCAGGCTGGGAAAATGGTTTGGTACCGGCCCCAATTTCTGGCTTAACCTCCAACAGGCCTATGACCTTGACCTGATCAGGGAGAAAATGGCCCCTTACATAAAAGAGATCAAGACCAGGGACGCTGCCTGATTTTGTTTGGTTCGCCTGGCCTATGGAAGAAATGTTATAAAACCGGGGTTCTGTCGTGATGCAGCTCCCTTTTTTACTTCTTCAGCAGGGCAGGGTCTTGAAAAGTTATCTTCTCTCGTCGTTGATTACTTTACTGACCGTTGTGTAATGGATACCAAGGGCCTGCGCAATCTCTTTCAGCATGTAACCATACTCTGTGTGGGCGCGGCGGATCAGACGATTGCGCTCCGTTTTTGGTGTCTTGCCGTCTGGAGGGAAAAGAACCTCCAACGGCGGCCGTCCGGCATGTCGCTGCTGTCGTGGAATCTCCGGCATGGCAGCATTTTCAGCGAAATGCGCTTTTGCCCGCTGCACAAACGCGTCGGTTCCAAGGAAGATCTGCCCGGAAAGTTTATCCCACGGCGATTCGATTTGCCCCATCCCCTCTGTCACGAACTGACGGTACTGCTGCCGCGCGTCCGTTAATGAATCCGAAAAATTCCCGAGTAACCATTCTGTGGTCAAAAAAACCGGCCGTTCTGCTTGTCCCAGCGTCGCCAGATAACTGCTCCACGGGTAGTGTTCCGGTTGCGCCACCATATTTGCACGCACCGGATTCAGGACGACGTAGCGCGATAGTTCCAGAAGGTGGCACTGCTTCTCCACCAGAATCGCCTTGAATCGCCCCTTGAAGACGTGTCCGTCTCTGTTGTGAGCGCGGTTAAATGCCTGGGTGTAGACGCCGTTGAGATGGCGCATGCCGGCGGAAAGATTTGTTTCCGGCGTTTCGATCAGTAAATGGTAGTGATTGTCCATCAGGCAGTAGGCGTGACAGAGCCAATTGTACCGCTCCACCGCCTGCCCAAGGGTTTTGAGGAACATCCCGCGATCACTATCATCGTCAAAAATGTCCTCCCGTGCATTACCACGAGAGGTGATATGATAGACTGCGCCGGCGAATTCTATGCGTAAAGGTCTGGTCATTGCTGGACTATAATCCTTTTGAACTGATGTTTCAAGACCTGACCCTGTGTTCTTTTGTGTGACCCTGTGTTCTTGCTTGCGGTATTTTTAGGAGAATTTTCCCCACCCGAGAATTTATCGCTTTC
>WTCI01000109.1 GCA_013138655.1 Desulfuromonadaceae bacterium
TGCCATCCCCACCTGATTCATGGCAAAGATGCCAAGCATAACAAAGCCGAGGTGAGCAACAGATGAGTAAGCGACCAGCTGCTTGACATCTTCCTGCATCATGGCAACCAGGGATCCGTAGACAATGCCGATCACCGACAAACCGGCGAGATACGGGATGAAGGTCTGCAGTGCATCGGGAAACAACGGCATCGCAAAGCGTACATAACCGTAAGTACCCATCTTCAACATAACAGCAGCCAGGATAACTGAACCGGCGGTCGGCGCTTCAGTGTGTGCATCAGGCAACCAAGTATGCAACGGGAACATCGGGACTTTGATAGCAAAGCTGAAAGCAAAGGCCAAGAACAACCAATACTGAGCATTATAGGGCAAATCCAGCTTGTAGAAGTCCTGAATACTGAAACCGCTGATCTGTGCACCGGACTCAACAGCAAAGTAGTAGAGGAAGATAATCGCTACCAGCATCAACAGAGAACCGACTGCCGTGAAGATGAAAAACTTAACAGCTGCGTAGATGCGGTTCTTACCGCCCCAGATACCGATAAGAAAGTACATCGGAATCAGCATCAGCTCCCAGAAGATGTAGAAAAGGAACAGATCGAGGGAAACAAATGCACCAAGCATGGCGGTTTCAAGCAGCAACAGCAGAGCCATGAATCCCTTGGTGTTCTTTTGTACAGATTTCCAGGTTGAGAGAACCGTAACCGGCATGATGAACGTGGTCAACATAACCAGCCAGAGACTGATGCCATCAACACCCAGATTGTAGTTCATCTGGAAATAATCACCAATGTTGATCCACTCGTATAACTCTCGATAGTGCATTCCACCGGAGGTGGCAAAAATATTATCGAAAGCCAGAGGTAAACTGATCACGAAGGTCACCAATGAGACTACCAGGGTAAACCCCTTCAGCAGTCCATCGTTGTCCCGTGGGATAAAGAGGACAAACAGCATCCCCAGCAGCGGGAAGAAGATAATTAAACTGAGAAGATAATCGGCCATGTGGAATCGCTCCTTGTAACTATATTCGTATTCGCTGGCGTACTGTTAACCGAAGACGTAGAAGCCGACGATCATGACTACACCGACCACCATGGCCACAGCATAGTTATGCAAGTATCCTGATTGTGTGTACTTAAGGCCGGAGCCTACGCCACGGGTAACCCAGGCAACACCATTGACAATACCGTCAACCACTTTCACATCGAAACCGCGCCAGAGGAAAGTCCCGATTTTCTTGCAAGGATTCACGAACAGGAAATCGTAGAGCTCATCAATGTACCACTTGTTAAATATAACCCTGTGAGCAGCAGCAAACTTGGTAGTGAACTTTGCCGGAAGTTCCGGATTCTTGATGTACATTACCCAAGCAACAAAGATACCGATAAAAGCAACGGCAACTGAAACAGCCATCAGGGTGTACTCGGTAGCGTGAGTACCATGAGCTTCTATATGGAACAGATGTAACGACTTACCAAACACCGGATCCAGGAAATGGTGGAAGTGATTTGCGCCACCGAGAATCGCCGGAACACCAATGTAACCACCAACAACAGCTAAGGCACCGAGCACCATCAGCGGAATGGTAATGGTATAGGGAGACTCAGGGATATGATCTTTGGCTCGCGCATCGGTTTTCTGCTCGCCGAAGAAGGTCATAAAGACCAGACGGAACATGTAGAAGGCCGTCATAGCTGCTGCTGCTGCACCAACTACCCAAAGTAACCAGTGACCACGAGTTGAACCGAAGGACCACCAGAGGATCTCATCTTTGGAGAAAAACGCTGAAAACAGCGGAACACCGGAGATGGCTATGGTGGATACCAGGAAAGTGATGAAAGTAATCGGCATCTTCTTACGCAGACCACCCATATTCCGCATGTCCTGCGGATCGTCATGCAGATGTGCATGATGATAGGCATGATGCAAGCCGTGAATAACGGAACCGGAACCAAGGAACAGACAAGCCTTGAAGAAAGCGTGCGTCATCAGATGGAAAATACCTGCAGAGAATGCACCGACACCCATAGCCATAAACATGTAACCCAACTGGGAAACCGTCGAGTAGGCCAGAACCCGCTTAATATCATTCTGCGCAAGACCGATAGTCGCAGCAAAGAAAGCGGTTGCCGCACCGACGATTGCAACGGTCATCATGGTCGCAGGCGCCATAGCGAAAAGGATATTCATCCGGCCGATCATGTAGACACCGGCAGTAACCATGGTAGCAGCATGGATCAATGCAGATACCGGGGTCGGACCTTCCATCGCATCCGGCAACCAGGTGAACAGTGGAATCTGTGCTGACTTACCACAGGCACCGAGGAAGAAACATAGAGTTACAACAGTGACGATAAGTCCGCCGGTTTCCAGCAAATGGGCATTCTCGGCTATCTCAACAAAATTAAAGGTCCAGACACCCTTACTCCCAAGAGTCCAGTACAAGACAAACAGACCACAAAGGAAACCGAAGTCACCAATACGGTTGACAACGAAAGCCTTCTTAGCTGCATCCCCGGCACTCTGTTTATCAATGTAATAACCGATCAACAGGTAGGAACAAAGACCAACACCTTCCCAGCCGACAAACATCACCAGCGCATTGCTGCCGAGAACCAGCATCAGCATGGCAAAAGCGAACAGGTTCATGTAACTGAAGAAGCGATAGTAGCCCTCTTCACCGTGCATGTAGCCGATTGAGTAGAGGTGGATCAGGGTACCGACACCGGTAACCACCAGAATCATTACCGCCGACAACGGATCGAGCAAAAAGCCCCAATCAATTTGCAGATCCCCGACAGACATCCAGGAGAAGATGACAATTTCATGAGTTTTTACATTGTCACCCAGCAGCCGGAAGAAATTCTGACAAGCGACTAAGAAGGAAAAGAACACCAGCAGAGTTGCAAACCCGCCGATTACCTTCTCACTCTTG
The DNA here is from genome assembly GCA_013138655.1 of Desulfuromonadaceae bacterium. GTDB lineage: Bacteria > Desulfobacterota > Desulfuromonadia > Desulfuromonadales > Geopsychrobacteraceae > Malonomonas. The sequence goes on from WTCI01000109.1 coordinate 2,942, forward strand.
ATCCTCTTGCCCAACAGGCCGTTGATGATCGACCCCAGTAGCGGGAAGAATGGGATGAGCCACAGATTACTGTACATCAAACTCTCCTATTAGCTGAAACATCCGAAAAGCGGATAACATCACCACTTAAGCATATTGAAATCGTCAACATCGACCGATTCTTTATTTTTAAAGAATGCAATTATCAATGCCAGGCCGACAGCAGCTTCCGCCGCCGCAACCGTCATGACAAAAAAGACAAAGATCTGACCATCCATATTGCCGACATGCCTCGACAAGGCAATAAAGGTCAAATTGACCGAGTTGAGCATCACCTCGATACACATGAAGATGACAATGGCATTCTTCCTGGTCAGCACACCGAAGATACCGATACAGAACAGGATGGCGCTCAACAACAGGTAATGATGTACGCTAATCATGATATCTATCTCCCAACCATTACTCAGTTAAACATCGCGCTTCGAGATGATGACAGCACCAACGATGGCAACCAGCAACAGAATCGAAGCAATTTCGAAGGGAAGCAAGAAATCGGTGAACATGGCCTTACCGATTAACTCGGTATGACCGTAGCTCTTGATCAACTCGCTGGTTACCTCTCCACCAGTTCCCGAAACGTCACCTCGACGAAGGAAAGCATTGGTAAGCAGTAACATCAACGCTGCCAGCACGCCACCTGCAGCCATCCCGCGGGAATTCGAGCTTTTTCCTATACTACCCAGATTGAGCAGCATGATAACAAAGATCACCAGAACCATAATCGCGCCAGCATAAACCATAATCTGAATGGCTGCCATGAAGGGACATTCCAACATGATGTACAACACCGCCAGGCAGATGAAGGTCGAGACCAGGTTCAATGCACTGTTGATCGGGTTACGGCATTTTATTACAAAAATCGCCGAAACTATCGCAACCAGTGCAGTGAGATAAAAAAGAATGGCTTCCATGATTACGCAGCTCCTTCTTGCGACTTGAGAAGACGTTCCTTATCGAAGGTAAAATCTTCCCGTTTGAAATTGGCCAGTTCGTAAGCAGAGGTCATTTCTATTGCTTCCACCGGACAAGCTTCAACACAGTAGCCGCAAAAAATACAACGCAGCAGGTCGATTTCGTAAACCCTCGGATACTTTTCACCCTCTTCGTTCTCTGCCGACTCAACAGTGATACATTTTGCCGGACATACAGTCGGACAGAGATAGCAGGCGACACATGTCTCGCGATGCTGGGTCGGAA
>WTCI01000215.1 GCA_013138655.1 Desulfuromonadaceae bacterium
GGCCGCCCGACTTGGGATCGATATAAAGGGGCAGATATTCCGGCAACGGTTTCGGCGTCACCACGACCCCGGCTGCATGGGTCGAAGCATGGCGGGTCAAACCTTCAAGCGCCAGGGAAATCTTGACCAGCTCGGCGATTTTCCGGTCTTTGTCAATCAACTCTTTGAGCTTCGGTTCCTGACTGATCGCCTGTTTGAGGGTAATGCCGAGGACACCGGGAACCAGCTTGGCAATCTTGTCAACCTCACCGTACGGGATATTCAGTGCCCGACCGACATCGCGCAGCACCCCCTTGGCCTGCATGGTGCCGAAAGTGATGATCTGGGCAACGTTCTCCTTGCCGTACTTCTCCCGCACATAGTTGATCACCTCCTCACGACCATAGATACAGAAATCCACGTCGATATCGGGCATCGAAATCCGTTCCGGGTTGAGAAAACGTTCAAACAGCAGGTTGTAGGGAATGGGATCTATATCGGTGATACGGATGGCATAAGCAACCAACGAACCGGCGGCCGACCCCCGTCCGGGGCCAACCGGGATATCATGATCCTTGCCCCAGTTGATAAAATCGGCAACGATCAGGAAATAGCCGGGGAAGCCCATACTCTTGATGCAGGCCAACTCCTCAGCCAAACGGTCGCGATAAACCTGCACCTTTTCATCGCTCAGTTCGCGCAGTTTGCGGATCTCATCGAGACGCTCCTCCAGCCCCGCCTCGCTCTGTTCCTGCAAAACTTCGTCAAGAGTTTTATCAGTCGGCTTTTCGTACTGGGGGAAGTGGTAAGTATTGAAATCGAGTTCCAGGTTGCAGCGCTCGGCAATTTTGACGGTATTGGCAATCGCGTCTGGATAATCCTTGAACAGGGCGATCATTTCATCGGGAGTTTTGACGTAAAACTCCTCGTTGGCAAACCGCATCCGCTTCGGATCATCCATGGTTTTGCCGGTCTGGATACAGAGCAGCACTTCGTGAGCAAAAGCGTCATCACGCGTCAAATAGTGACAATCATTGGTTGCAACCAAGGGGAGATCCAGCTCTTTGGCGATAGAAACCAAGCCGGCATTTGCCTTAGCCTGTTCCGGCAGGTAGTTCTCTTGCAACTCCAGATAAAAACGATTGTCAGTAAAAATCTGCGCAATCTGTCTGGCCCGTTCCAAAGCTTCGTCAGACCGATTAAGATTAATCAGGGTCGGCAGCTCTCCACCAAGGCACGCCGACAGGGCAATCAGCCCCTCATTGTGTTCGGCCAGCAGTTCCCAATCGATGCGCGGCTTGTAATAAAAACCTTCCCGGTAGGCGATCGAAATCAACCGGCAGAGATTCCGATAGCCAGCCAGGTTCATGCACAGCAGCACCAGGTGATAAGAAGCCTCCGAGGAACCACGGGCATTCCCCTTGGTGAAACGGGAGCCGGGGGCGACATAGACCTCGCAACCGATGATCGGCTTGATGCCTTTGCTCATCGCCTTGCTATAAAATTCGACCGCACCGAACATATTGCCGTGATCAGTGACTGCCACTGCCGGCATCTTGTATTCTTTGGCCCGATTGACCAGATCATCGAGCTTGATGGCACCGTCGAGCAGACTGTATTGACTATGCAGATGCAGATGAACGAAGTCGGCGTGTTCCATATATGGGCAGAGTCGTGTCAATGCTGAAAAAGAGAAAACCGATCAACCCTCAAGGCACTGATCGGCGGTGAATTTGTCAGGAGAATTTACCACCGTTACTCAACGATGGTCAACAACCTAAACCGGCTGACTGAAAATTATCCCGACAGCCTCTTGGCGCCGCCATGGTAACATCCGTGAATGCAATTCCGCACAGCTGATGCAAGGACAACAAACAACCCGCAAATTGCTTTTCTCGAGCGGATAAATTACAATTCCAAAACGACTACGACAGTAATTTTTAGCAACTGACTGCCGGCATTTCTCCTCCGGAAAGCGCTCATCGCAGGAGCAAAACATGCGCATTGAAACAGATCTGAAACTTGGCTTCAAAGATGTCCTGATCCGTCCGAAACGCTCGACCCTGAAAAGTCGTGCGCAGGTCGTTCTTGACCGTGAGTTCACCTTTTTACACAGTCAACGCCAGTGGTCAGGAATCCCGATTATCACCGCGAACATGGATACCGTCGGCACCTTTGAAACCGCCGAGGTGCTGGCGAAATTCGGTCTCTTGACAGCACTTCACAAGCACTACAGCCTCAAGGAGTGGGACCACTTTCTTAAAGGACGTGATGACAGTATCTATTCGCGGATCATGATCAATACCGGTACCGCTGAAGATGATTTCAACAATATGCAGAAGGTCATCGAACACCATCCGAAACTCGAATTCATTTGTATCGATGTCGCCAACGGCTATGCAGAGACTTTTGTCGATTTTGTCAAACAGGTGCGCGACAGCTTTCCCGATAAAACCATTGTTGCCGGTAACGTGGTCACCGGAGAAATGGTTGAAGAACTGTTGCTCTCCGGAGCGGATATCGTCAAAGTCGGCATCGGCCCGGGCTCTGTCTGCACGACGCGGGTAAAAACGGGAGTCGGCTATCCGCAGCTCTCGGCGGTGATTGAATGCGCCGATGCCGCCCACGGTCTGGGCGGGCGGATCATCTCCGACGGCGGCTGTGTCAGTGCCGGGGATGTCGCGAAAGCCTTTGGTGGCGGGGCCGATTTTGTCATGCTGGGAGGCATGCTGGCAGGGCACGATGAAAGTGGCGGGCAGCTGGTACAACGCGACGGCCAGCAGTTTAAACTTTTCTACGGGATGAGTTCATCGACAGCCATGAAGAAACATGCCGGCGGAGTCGCAGAGTATCGTGCCTCGGAAGGTAAAACTGTCGAAGTTCCCTACCGTGGACCGATTGCAGAAACAATCAAGGACATCCTCGGCGGAGTGCGTTCTACCTGTACTTATGTGGGTGCAGCAGCACTAAAGGAACTGACCAAGCGGACCACTTTTATCCGCGTACAGGAACAGGAAAACAAAACGTTCCCTTGACATCGCCCAGGGGGGCAACTGTTGTCGACACGCACACTGCGTCATTGTCATACAGCAGGCAGGAACAGGCGGGTCCGGTGCTGGAAAGTAGCATTGTGGATCACTTTCCTCCCGCCGGTTTTACTTGGTTTCTGAATTCCGCCCACAAAGGTCAATAGAAGACCTCTGACCCCTCTGACCCCTTCTCCAAATCAGACAATAGACTTTCCAATTCAAGATTAAACTTTTCTGAAACGACTTGGATTGTATCAAAAAGAGCCTCGCAACATATACAGGCACCCGTCTTTTTATCAAATTCTTTGAAGACTTTTTCAGTTTCGCGATAACGTGTGATTATATCTATAACCGTCATTTCAGGGTGGATGCGATTTTCCTTTTTTGACATATCATAACCTCTTTTTTCGTAACTATTCAGCACAGTACAAAAGACTGTCATTCCGGCAGAATTTTAGCCGGAATCCAGATTTTAGAAGACAGAAAGACTGGATCCCCGATAGCAGCACTCGGGGATGACAGGCGTTTTTTCTCCTGATCTGATAATGCTGAATAGTTACCTTTTTTCGAGAATTTCCGCTAACGCTTTCGGTATGTGGTGAATAATTTCTGCGACCTGGGTTGCCGGTGTGGGCTTTGCGTAATGACCCGCCAGCCGGTTTGTCTTCATTGCCACGACTGCCGCCTCTTCGATTGCCATACCCGAATCAATCAGGGCCGAAACCAGACCCGTCAGAGTATCACCGGTACCTCCCATGGCTTCAAGGGCCTCCTCTACAGGATTATCAACGGTTTCCAGTATGCCTTCCCGATTGGCCAGGTAATCCTGCCGTCCTTTGACCAAGAGAAAACGTGCGGCATTATTGTGGGCGTATGCACGAGAAATAAGATCAGGCACCCGGTTTTCATCATGGAGCATAAAACCACGGGTATAGAAGGGGTGAGGCGCTTTTTCATCCGCCAGAAAGGCCAGTTCACCGATATCAGGGGTAAACAGATCATATTGTGAGGCCTTGCCGCTCATTTTGGCGGCATACATGAATCCGGCATCAGCAATTAAGGTTGGCCTTTCTTTCATTTCATCTATGGCTTGCTGCAGGTGTTCGTGCCAGTTAAGTATTGGCTGCAGATAGTGAAACGTAAGGGTTTGAAAGTTAGCGTGAGGCAACTGCTCGGTTAAATATTTGTAAAGGTGCCGGCTTCCCTTTCCCCGGCCGATATCTCCAACCAGATATCCGAAGGGCGCCGGCCGGCCTAACGTTTCCGCGGTTTTGGTCGCGGCTGCCATCAGGGCCGTTGTGCCACGGTTGACGGATACGCGTTCATCATCAATGCGGATGTGGCCATCGTCGAGGGTTATTTTACCGGATATTATGGGAAATCCTTCAGAGGGTACCGTTCCTACTATGGCGAGCATTGGCGTTGTATCTCCTCATAGGCTAACTGCAGGGCATAACCACAGAGCGTATGGCCTATTTCACGGGGGCTGGGCGCATTGGTGAGCGTTTGACCCACCATCTCATAAGCCAGATATGGGACGTCGGGGCAGCCACCCCCGGAAACATTGACAATATTTCCGGTTGCCTTCTCAACGGTCAGTTTCATATTAGCCGCCCGGACCATGATATGCTCACCAAAATCCTTGATCTGAAAGAGATCCACCGGTTGAAGAAGGGGACTGGTTACGGGAACCATTTCCAGGGGGGGAAGTCCTTCTTTTTCAAGAGTCCTGAAAATGTTCAGTTCTTCTATGAGGGGAAACTCAACGACCAGATCACAGCCGCTTTGAATTTCAGGCGGCGGTCCCATAACCCGGATTTCCCACCCTTCTTTTTTCAGGACATTTTCCGCCTGGATAACCTCACTGGTATTTTCAAATACCATAATCCCGCGATCGGCATTTCCATGATTGCCAAGTGCACCCTGCTCTTGTTTGCTCTTGAAAAAACTAAAAGGAGACACAGCTAATCCTTTCTTATGGTGATCTTGTACGCGCCGCCTTCTTCACTGACATCGGTTACTTTCCAGTCCTGACTGGTGGCGGCACGCGAGACATTTTCCTTTGACGTCTCCGTATCTACAAGAATTTCAATCTCGTTTGCAGTTCCTGTCTTTATCTCATTCAGGGCCATCAAAACGGGCTGAGGGCAGGAAAGACCCCGGGCATCGACTTTTGCACTCATATTTTTCTCCTAAGCAATTCTTTTTCTCATCGTAAATCCGATAAACAGGCAAACAATCAGACCAATGATGACTGCCGGAATGCCATAAGGACCAACACCTTTGGGGGAACTGGCCAGACCGAAATTGTGGGCGAATGCCGCCCCGACGATCATGCCGAGGACAAAAACAGCGGCATCACCATCACCCTCGCCGGACAGAAAAAGCTGGCGTCCGGGGCACCCTCCGGCAAGGGCAAAGGCTAACCCGGCTAAAACCATCCCCGCGAAGTTCCAGATATGTATGGTATGAGCAACCGGCTGACCGTTGAATCCCGGGTGAAACTGCCCGACGATAAGATTGGTGATAAAAGCAGCAACGATAAGTGCGACGAATCCTGAGAGAAGGTGGATTTGACGAAAGAGGATAAAATCGCGCAGGGCACCCATGGTGCAGAATCTGCTTCGCTGGGCGAGGAATCCTATGAGCAGGCCAATTCCCAGAGATATAAGAAGGGGTGCGTGCATTGCGCCGGGACCTTTCAGGCTGTAAAAAAGGACCCCGCTTCTGTTTTGACCTTCAATCTGCGGAAAGGCAATGAGAAGAATCAAAAAACCAAGCATTATAAGCGGCAGCATCCA
>WTCI01000117.1 GCA_013138655.1 Desulfuromonadaceae bacterium
ATTTCAACCGCGATCACCTCTCGGCATAATCCGCTCATTACCAATAGGCAGAAACTGGCGATGACTATAGCTCTGCACGGCGTGTTCCATGTTCTAGAAAAACCTATTTTTGCCATAGCTGTTTCCCTTTCTTGTGTCTGATTTCCTCCCGAAACAGATAGGCCCATGATGATTCCAACAAGGCCAGTCGTTTCGGGCCCAGATATTCAAACGGGTTGAACATGTCGCGGGTTTTGTGGTGGATAACAAACCAGAGATAAACCTGCAGTGTGCCTGTGATGCTCTAAAAAAGAGAAGAGCCCAAGCTGGTTTTGGTCTTATATGTTGTGCAATGAGAAACGGACAGGTGAGAAAAACAGAAGCGAGAAAACCCCACCGCCAGATGGATAGATCATCGAGAGGCCGGCCCCAACCTAAAGGCCGGGAAAAGGATATGTTTGTTAGTGCACAGGCCATAGCTCCATCTCCTTTGATGGGTGAGATGCTGCGCTTGCGATGAACAGGTTGTTTACAGAGTTCCTTTTTGATGCGTCTAGACCTTTGCTGCCCAGCGGCTGGGCAGTGCCATTCAATTGCATTAATTAAGCATATTCCTTGCCAAGATTGTAAGTGTCTGAAAGTACTTGATTTAATATTGGGAGTTTCTCTTTTGGTGTAATGAAAATCGACAATCATATTTGTTGTGAATTTAGATTTAGACAGCTTATTGGCGAATAAGATAAATGTTTACAGCATGTTGAATATTCGGAAATTGCTCCCTGCTCCTACACAGATTTGTCGGGGAATTTGACAGTTTTGGGGATTTTTTACCAAGGAGCAAGCGGGAAGAGAGGAATATTCGGTTACGACATCGATTTTCGAGCACGCTGAAGAGGAAAGGTAGCTGCCGAAGCCGGGGCTAATCCGAACATGCGTAAGGCCCCGCAAACCTTCCGTGGCTCGCTGATCCAACTGATTGACGACACAGTGCGAGCTGGATAATAAACCGGACAATCCTTAAAAACAGTGGTGAATCAATAAGATGGCTGAACCTTTATTGTCTTTCTGGCCTTTGGATGATGGATCAACAGGGATCGGCAACGTCACTTTGCTTGATCAACCTCTGACAGCATTCTTCGCTTCACGCCAATGTTCAGGGAGCACCATCCGCGCTGCGCTGCGTTGCGCTGGACTGGGCCGTGGAGCATGCACGTCAAAAGAAGCCAATTGTTAGTTCCCACACTTGGTTTGAAGGGGAGGGGACGTGGTGTCGCAGGGGCGACGGTGTGTTTGTTCTCCGGGAGGTGCAGGATGGTTATGGGGCTGATTCCGGGGTCGAAAATCGCTCCATAGTACCTGGTAACGCCCATTTCTGGAACGATTTTCCTTAATTTTCAAGGGCTTGCCTTGGTCCGACCCCCAAGGTATGTTCAGGTTGGCTCTAGCAGGGCGTGTTTGAGCAGGGAATGACCGTTTTATAGCTGTTTATTGCTTAACAGCAGCTCCAAAATTTTATCGGCCGGTAACGGCTCACTGAACAAATAGCCCTGCATCTCATTGCAATTCACTTTTTTAAGAAAATCGAGCTGTCCTTCCGTCTCCACTCCTTCGGCAATCACTGATAAATTGAGAATTTTACCCATGGCGATGATTGTTGTGGCGATGGCCGCGTCGGTATCGTTCAAATCGACATCGTTGACGAAAGATTTATCGATCTTCAGCGTATTGACCGAGAATCGTTTCAGGTGGGCCAGGGACGAGTAGCCGGTGCCGAAGTCGTCGATCGAAATATGGATTCCCATATCGCGTAACTGGTTGAGGATGTTCACCGCGAATTCGGGGTTCTGCATGATAACTGTCTCGGTGATTTCAACCTCCAGGTACTTGCCGTCAAGGCCGGTTTCTTCCAGAATGCCCTTGACCCGTTCGACAAAATCCTTCCGCTCCAGTTGAAAGCCTGAGAGGTTCACAGCGACTCTGACTGCCGGAAGCCCCTCTCTTTGCCATCCCAGGGCCTGGGTACAGGCCTCGCGCAGCACCCATTCGCCGAGCGGGACGATTATTCCCGACTCTTCCGCCAAGGAAATGAAATCGTTCGGCGGGATCAAGCCCAGTGTCGGGTGTTGCCAGCGCAATAATGCTTCGAGGGCCGTCACATGATTGTCCTGCAGGTCGACTTTCGGTTGATAGAGGATGTAGAACTCCTCGTTATCAAGAGCTTTACGCAGACTGGTCTCCAAGATTAGGCGGCGTTGTGCATGCATGTCCATGTCCGGACAGTAAAATTGGCAATTGTTGCGGCCGTTTGCCTTTGCCTGGTACATGGCGATATCTGCTTTTTTGATCAAATCATTGGTGTTTGTGTCATCATTTGGAAAGATGGAAATACCGATACTGGTGGTGATAAACAGCTCGTTGCCGTCAATCACCATCGGTTGTCCGAGTTTCTTCAGGATCTGCTGGGCGAGCCGTTCGATATCGGCAATGGTCTCGGGGTTGACCAGCAGGATGACAAACTCATCGCCGCCGAATCGGGAGACGGTATCGACTTCGCGGACGCAACTCTGTAGTCTGTTGGTGACTTCCTGCAGCATCATGTCGCCGACCGCATGGCCCAGGGTGTCATTGACCATCTTGAAGCGATCGAGATCGAGAAACAGCAAGGCCAATAATCTTTTCTCCCGCTTGGCCAGCGCCTTGGCCTGAATCAGGCGGTCGGTAAAGGTAAAGCGGTTCGGTAGGTCGGTAAGCATGTCGTGATGAGCCATGTGGTGCAATTGTTCCTGGGCCTCTTTACGTGCGGTGATGTCGCGGCAGATTCCCCACATTGACTCAGGCCGGCCGTTCTTGAAGGTGCAGGAGAAGGATCCTTCCACCATGACATGGGTGCCGTAGCGGGACACCAGATGGCCTTCCAGGGTGGAAGCTTTATCGCCGCGCAGTGCCCGGTGAAATTCATCCATACAGCGGTTTTTCGACTCTTCCTCGATAAAGTCGAGCACAGTTTTTCCTGACAGCTCGTCTAGGCCGTAGCCGAGGGCATTTTGCCAGGCAGGGTTGACATAAAGGAATTTGCCGTCTGGGGTGCAGTGGAAAATAAGATCGTGGGCTGACTCCATGAAGGCGACCTTTTCCGCTTCGCTTTTTTTCACCGCCTTTCGCTCTTGGCGGATTGCTGCCATCAGCGCTGCACCGGCAATCGCTACGATGGCATTCAGCAGACAGACCCAGAGCCACTTGAGCAGCAGGTAGAGCGGCTTGTAATGAAGTTCCGGATCGACAAAAGGTAGATTGATGTGGGGGATGATATTCAGGTAGCCAAGCAGCAGCAAACCACCAAACATCAGGCCGCCCAAGGTGCCGAGCAGCCAGATTTCATTTCTGTTTTGCAGTAGAATTGAGGCTTCCAGGGTTACCAGCAGGTAGAGCGCCCAAAGCCAACTGGCTGAACTGCTGCTGCAGTAGACCAATATGGTGACAAACAGCAGGTCGAGCAGAATTTGAAAATGGTCGACGTATTTAAGACGTAGGATTGTTTCATAGTAAAAATGGTAGATGATATTGTAGCTGAGGATGGTAATAACGCTGAGGCCGATAATCGTCAGTTGTTTGGGGGTTGTCGGTATGTTCTGTTCGCTGATTAGACAGAAAAGGGCAGCACAGGCAGCGTAGAGAGAGGCCAGAATCAGTAACAACCAGCGGGCTTTGGCGATCAGCGTGGTCCGGTCGCGAACGTCTGCAAAGCTACTGGTGAAATTGAACAGTTGACTGAGCATGAAAATTATCCATTGTCTGTTTTTATATAAAATTCTTTAACAGATCTTTTGGTTAGGTCTATTTAATATCATGATATGGGTTATTTTGTTAGTGAAATATAATGTGCGGGGAAGTTCTAATGTTTAAGCAATGACCGTTCGCAGTCTGAGGTAGGCTGGAAAAAGTGGACACCGATCTGATAGCCTACATGGTTCAAGGAGGTGTCTCAAGACTTCCGGGAGACGTCTTTGGGGGTCGGACCAAGCTATATTCTTGAAAAGACCCAGTCGCCACCACAACCACCGGGATAGCGCCAGCCAAGGCGCTGCGCGCCATGCCTGGCACACCAAAAAACAGCCCCTCTGCAACAATGCAGAGGGGCTGTTTCGTCAAACATCTTTACTTGGCCTTGCCAACAATCTTCGGCAAATGCCCTTTTCCATTCCACTCAACCCAGGAGTAATCATAAACTCGGACATTCGGAAAATTGAGTGCCTTGAGAATGAAATAGCTGTTGGCAGCATACCAACCTGTATTACAGTAGATGATAATCTCCTTATCAGGAGTTACAGCCAAATCGGCATACATCTCTTCAAGTTCTGCGGGATCTTTCAGGTAGGTTTTATGCTCCCAGTTGACCAGAGTAAAAGCGTTGACCGCACTCGGCAGACGGCCACCAATTTTGGCGGCAGCGTGCTTTTCATCTCCCTTGAACTGCGCGGGCGGACGGGCATCGAGCAGCACCACATTGGGGTCACCCATTTTGCTCATGATATAACTTGAGGTTGCCAGCAGTTGCGGCTGCACATCAGCAACAAAGAGAGCAGGCGCTACCTGATTGATGTTCTTCTCAACAGGAAGTTTCTTAGCCTGCCATTCGGGCCAGCCACCAAACATAATGGCCACCTTTTCATGTCCGGTATACTTCAATTCCCAGAACAGCCGGGTCGCATTGTCCTCGATATCATCATAGAGCACAACCATGGTATCCGAACCGATCCCAAGCTGCCGACCGAACAGTTCTTCCTGGGCTTCTAGCTGCCGACGGACACCGACGGTATCCCAGGCACCTGTGACCCGCAGGTTTTCATCCACATTAAAATAGATGGCACCGGGCACGTGGCCTTTTTTGTAGGAGTCTTCAGCTGCCCGACAATCGATAATCCGGAGGGTCGGGGCTTTTGCTGCGGTCAGTTCAGCAACTTGGCCAGCCTTGACAAAAACCTTCTCTGCTGCTGCGTCACTGGCAGCAATGGGGACAATGGTCAGAATCATGACTGCAATCAGTAACAAATGTGTCAGACGTTTCATCTCGTGCTCCTTTTACTCTTCTTCGAGTTATGACCTTGTTCTTGGCCAGCTTAAAAATAGCTGCTCTTCTTCTTAGTTTTCTTTTTCGGCTCAGCATCTTCCTGCTTTTCGGGGATCATCCCTTTGGAGACGATGACGCCCTTATTCGCTTTACGCATCTCCGGCTTAACCTTGTCCTCTGTCAGGAACAGCTCCTCATTGCCGTGACAGTTGTTACATTCCCGGTTCTGGGTTGTCTTGCGCTGGATATTGTGTGGTGACGCATATTTCCAGTTGTTTAACTGATCAAAGTTGGACAGCAGATCTTTTCCATAAAATTCAAATGATGTCTGCACGGATGGAACACGCCGGACCAGTATCCACTCTTCAGGACGCTTTGGACTCGGAGCAGGATTGCGCCCGATCCGGAACAGCTCTTCTTCATCGGGATTCTTATAAAAGGCCAAACCCTTGTCGTCAAGGCCGACATGGCAACCGTAACAATTTGCATAAGGTTGGGCGTGACAAACGTAACAAGAGAGTTTTTCACCATGAATTGCATGTTGCTCAATCTTGTCATCCAACTCATGACAGTCCTGGCAACTAGACAAGCCCTCGACATCGTAGCGGTCTCGGTGGTCAGATTTTCCATCGCCGTGCAGGTCCCTGGTACTATGGCAGGCCATACAATCCATATCATGCTTGGTGTAGTGAGCGTCACCGGAACCGGTTGTGCCGGTGAATTCATTACCAACCCGGCTACCATGACATGCCGTACACTGATTGGTCTGGTCCGGGGTCTTGTTGAAATTGTGCCCGGAAATGAATCCACCCTTGGCAGAGTTCGGCCGACTGACATGACATTCTCCGCAGCTGGCGTGGCAACCGTAGCAGTGATTATCCATGCCCTGATTCAGCATTTTTATCTGGTTCGCAGCCTGATCGGCGCGTTGATGTACCATCGGCTTATAGGTCGCCAAGGTGTAATGAAGAGAGGTCTTTGCCAATCGTGCCTCTTCTTCATGGCACTGACCACAGGTTGCTGTCGCATCAGGAAAGGTCGGATCAGCCCGTATCCCACTATGAGCCTGGTTCATATCGGCAGCAACGTCGTTACCACCGTGGCATTCGGTACAGGCGATTTCGCCGTGCGTCGTTTGTAGAAAATCTGGGCTGACCAGTACTTTTTCATGTAGCTCCAACGGAGCCACTAAGCCACCTCAGCCCTTACCTGCGGTCTCAGCCGAACCGACAGGCTTTATTATCGTCTTGGCGATCGCCTTCAGCTTTTCGACATCCGTGTGACAGTTAACACACTGAGAGGCCAAAGCCGATGTGGCGGCCAGCAACAAGACTGCCACCAATAGCAGACTTATCTTCGTTCGGCTGTGCATACATAACTCCTTTTCTCACTGAGGTTGGCCGTTACATAACCATTATGGCCAAGCGTTAAAACAAGATCGCCTCTAGCGCGTGGGATATTTGCCAATTAAATCTTAATCGCATTCCAGCCATCCTGCAATCAGCAGATCACAGATTTCTGGCAAAGGACGCGTTAACACCTGAGCCGGACGCAACTTCGCAGCCCGCAGGATAACTCCAGTAAACGTCAGACCCGCGATCATATAATCCTCAACTCAGGATACCGTAGGGTCTGTAAGACTGCAAGTTCAACCTCCCTCTTCAACTGCTCAATCTTTTCTTTAAGTTCAGGCTTGTTGTAGCAACGCCGGTCAAGCCACTTGGCTGCTGAACTCAGCGTTGAAGCAGCCCGACCCAACCTCACTGCCAATTCATTTAACGTTGCATCACTCAATTCCAGAACACCCCAAGTAACCAAAGCCCGAGTTTTTGATGGCAATCGCTTCTGACCAGCGGCGTTCAAATCAACTTCCTGAAGATCAACGCGCCGAGATAATGGATGCGTGGTTTACGTGTCATGCGAAAAATCTGAGCACAAATCTAAGGGAGGGCAAGCGTCGCTGTTGCTTTATTGCCTTGACGGGTTATTGAAAATGACCAATAAGTTGTTTCACCCCTTATTCTGGGGAATGGAAAAGGGGAAATGCAGCTTTCCCATAGTTCCCGACTTGTTCTGCCATTGCTGCCATGGACTCCATGGACTAGAGTTTCAGGCCCCTGGGTGTTGAGCATTATTCTGGTATATTCTATCAGGGGCGAAAGGAGGTTGTCATGAAGCGAACCATCCGCGCAGGAGCAGTGATCGTCGCGACGCTGCTGGCATCGAAAGCCGTCGCTCTACAGGTCGGCGATGTGGCTCCTGACTTTGTTGCGCCCTCGACCGTGGGAGAGATTGAACTCAGCCTGGTCGTTGAGAAAGGGCCGGTTGTCCTGGCCCTGTACTATGCTGATTTCACCTCCGGCTGAACTAGCGAAATGCAGGCTTTTCAAGACGACCTCGCGCGTTTTGAAAAGCTCAACGCTCAGGTTCTGGGCGTCAGTTCCGACACACTGGAGACCCATCGCGATTTTGTCGAGAAACTCGGTTTGAGCTTTCCGCTGATTGCCGATGATGGTGTAATCCGAAAGCTGTATGGCGGCGGCCGCATCACCTACCTCATCGACCAGGCCGGTATCATCCGTTTCCTCTATAAGGGGATGCCGGATAACGACACGCTGCTCCGTAAGATCAACAACTTGCAATCTCATTGATCCAGTGG
>WTCI01000082.1 GCA_013138655.1 Desulfuromonadaceae bacterium
ATGCCCAGATCCCCGTAAATGACCGGCGAGGCATTAAAGAGACGGATCACATCCTTTCGGGCGATATCAAACCGCTCTTGATCCAGCACTTCTGTCTCGAGATTGCCGGCAACGCAAATCGCTTTCAATCGCTTTGCCCCCATAACCGCCCCGAGGCCGCCGCGACCGACCGAGTTACCCTCGCCCATCATGATATTTGCAAACAGTACCCGGTTCTCCCCGGCCGGACCGATCGCTGCAACACTCCCATAGCGATCCAGTCCCTTGACGGTTTCACCAACCGTCTTCCCCCAGAGGTTCTTTGCCGCCAGCAATTCACCTCCCTGAGGAGTGACCTTTAAAACCACCGGCTCAGCACTCTGTCCAACAATCCGCAAAGCATCGAACCCGGCAGCTTTCAAGCGCCAGGGAAATTTTCCACCGGAAGAACTGTCATGAATTGTCTTTGAGAGAGGAGAACGGGACACCACCCCCATCCGGGCGGCTGTCGGTGCCGGTGTACCGCAGAGTGGCCCGACCGCGAAAATCAGCGGGATTTCGGGAGAAAAGGGATCAAGCTGATAATGCTCGCGCATTAAACGAACACCCAACCCGCGGCCACCGAGATAATTTTGTAAGAGTTCCGGGGCTATCGTTTCCGGCCGCATAAGGCCGGTGGTCAGATCGATGTCGAGCAACCGGCCATGCCAACCGGTCATTGAGCCGTTTCCAGAACGGGAGATTTGTCTGTCGATTCAAGCTTAGCAATATGCGTCGATCCGGCATTCCCTTCAAGCTGAGCAATCAGCGGTGCTGCCAGGGTCAGGAATCCCGCCAGATGTTCCTTGCTGACCGATTTTGCCGCCGGAGCTTTAAGCTTTAACGGATTAATCGGTTGCCCGTTGCGGGTCATACGAAAGTCCAGATGCGGACCCGTTGACAATCCGGTGCTTCCAACATAGCCGAGAAGCTGTCCCTGGGTCACCCGTTTCCCCTTGGCAATCCCTCTTGCAAAACCCTTCAGGTGCATGTAAAGGGACTTATAGCCATTGCTGTGCCGAACTTCGACATAATAGCCATTCCCTTTGCCATAACCCTTACGGGAGATGCTGCCGTCGCCAACCGTTTTCACAGGGGTTCCAATTGGAGCGGCATAGTCGATAGCCGGATGTGCCTTCCAGACCTTGGTGATCGGGTGCAAACGGCGCATGGTATAGCCGGAGGAAATCCTGGTGAAAGACAAAGGAGCTTTGAGAAAGGCCTTACGCATATTTTCGCCCTTCTCATTGTAAAAAGAAATTTTCCGGTCACCATCCTGGAAACGGATCGCCCGAAAAACCTTTTTCTGATTGACAAACTCTGCAGCCAGAACGATACCGTACCCGGCCGGATGCCCTTCACGGAAGCGTTTCTCGACCAGTGCCTGAAAAGTATCACCGACGCGCAAGTCCAAGATAAAGTTAATATCCCAACCGAAAATGTCAGCCAACACATAGGCCAGTTTCGGCTCTTCATTGATCTCGGCAATGGCATCGAACAAGCTGGTTTTGATCGTTCCCTGAACCAGTTCCGTTTTTACATCATAGTTGATCGGCACCCGTTCCATCAGGGTTTCATCCACCTCACGACTGATGATCAGCTGTTCCTCGTCATCAATTTCATAGATGAAACGCTCAAACTCCCCATCAGTCAGGCAAAGCCGGTAGGGCTGCCCGGCACAGATCCTGGTAAAGGGAAAAACTGTTTGACTTTGCTGATTCAGTGCATGAATTTCCTGTGGAGAGAAGTACTCTCCAAGCATTGCCGTGATGGTCTGTCCCGGCTCGACAACCTTATCCAACCGCTCACGAACCGGCGCCGGCAGGGCCTTGATTCCAGGAGCGCTAATTTCAATCGGGGCAGTCCGAGCTTCAAGATCAGGGCTGGGACCGCTGCTCAAAAGCAACAAAACGACAACCGAAAGAGCAATCAGACCGACAACAAGGGTCAAAGAATGACGACCGGGTCGAAGACGGCGACGACGAATAAATGTATTGGTTTTTCGAGGCGGCTGATAATCCTGATGCAAACTCATATTTTAACCTTAGGAAGGCACTTCCCCTCTGCCCTGAGACATTCCAGCGGGATACAATTATTTGGATTAGGGGATCATAACAGTTCTTGGTTGAGTCTGTCCAGAAAACTACCGCAATAGATGCCGGCAACTTGATTGCCTGTTGTCTGCGTTCCGGTTAACATAGCCAAGCACACAACTTCCCATAAAGGACATAACCATGATCAACCGACAAAGAATCATTGATGAATTTACCCGGCAAGCGGAAATCGACAGTCCTTCGTATCAGGAAGCAGCGATATCTGAATACTTGGCAAACCGCTTTCGCGCATTCGGTGCAAACATAGAATTTGACGATGCCGGAGCAAAATTCGGCAGCGACAGCAATAACATGATCATCAGGCTGGCGGGGACAAAACCGGGTGAACCTTTTTTACTCTCCATGCATATGGATACGGTGACACCGGCAGAAAATGTCGAACCGATCCTGACCGATGGTGTTTTTACCAGTGCCGGTGAAACAATTCTCGGTGCTGATGACAAAGCCGGGATTGTCGAGGTCATTGAGGCCATCGAAGTTTTGCGGGAGCAGCAGATTCCTCATGTCTCGCTGGAAATCGTCATCTCCATTTGCGAAGAGCAGGGATTACTCGGTGTAAAACATCTCGATTTTGCACGTCTGACAGCCAAACACGGCATTGCTCTCGATACCACCGGTGTCGATATCGTCATCAACCGGGCACCGGCCGCCAACCGCTTTACGGTCGATATCTTCGGTCACGAAGCACATGCCGGAGTCTGCCCGGAACAGGGCATCTCCGCCATCGAAATTGCCGGCCGGGCCATTGCCGAAATGGAGCTCGGACGGATTGATGCAGAAACCACCGCGAACATCGGTACCATCGAAGGAGGGCTGGCGTCCAATATTGTCGCTCGCCAGGTGACATTATGCGGTGAAGTCCGCAGCCACAGTATGGAGAAATTACACAAACAGACTGAGCAAATTGTCAAAGTTCTGGAAGATGAGGTCGACAAAGCCACGGTCAGGGTGGCAGCAGAAACAAAACGGGCGTCCATGGCCCTTGAGCTGTGGGAAGACTTCCCTATCATGCAGGTCAGCGAAGATGCGGAGATTTTGCAAATTATCCGGGCAGCGGGTGAACATCTCGGCAGGCCACAGCAAATCCGCGCAGCCGGCGGCGGCTCGGATGCCAATGTCTTCAACGGCCAGGGGATAGAAATGGTCATCCTCGCGACCGGCATGGCCAAAGTCCATACGGTGAACGAGCAGATCGCGGTGGACGACATGGTAAAAGTCAGCGAGCTGCTGGTCGAAATTCTCCGGCGGGTATAAAATCGATGCAGATTGCCGAACAGATTCAGCAGATCCAGGCACCGCCGATTACCGAGGTTAAAAGCTGGGTGGCCGACAGATGCTTCCCGCCCGACAAGCCACTCATCGATCTTTGTCAGGCGATCCCCAGCTATCCCCCACCGACAGAGCTGATCGAACATCTGCAGCAGAGCTTGCACGATCCGATGAATTTCAAATACAGTCCCGATGAAGGGCTACCCGAGGTGCGTCAGACCGTCTGCGACTGGTATCAACGCCGCTATAGTGCGGCCCCCTCTCCTGCGCAACTCTGCCTGACCATCGGTGCCAGCCAGGCCTTCTGGCTGGCGATGATCTGTCTCTGCCGACCCGGAGATGAGGTAATCGTCCAACTGCCGGCCTATTTCGATCACCCGATGGGTTTGCAAGCCCTCGGCATTAAGCCGGTCTATGCCCCTTTCGATCCACAGAATGCGGGCCTGCCCAACCTGCCGACCATTGCCGCCCTGCTAACCCCGCGAACCAGGGCCATTCTGTTGGTGACTCCGAGTAACCCGACCGGTGCGGTCATCCCTGCGGATCAACTTACAGAACTCTTTGGACTGGCACAATCACGAGACATTGCCCTGGTGCTGGACGAAACCTACAACGCTTTTATTGAATATCCTCCTCATCAGCTCTTTCACCGTGCCGGCTGGCCGGATAATTTTATCCAGATCGCTTCGTTCGGCAAAACCTTTGCGTTGACCGGCTTACGTTGCGGCGCACTGGTAGCGGCAGAAAAATTTATTCAACAGGCCTTGAAAGTTCAGGACAGCATGGTGGTCTGCCAACCGAAACCGGCACAAATTGCCCTCAAGTATGGCTGTCTCAACCTGGATGAGTGGGTCGCTGAAAACACCCGAGTGATGCGGAAACGTCACGATCATTTTGTCGGAAAATTCTGCTCTACAGAAAACTCCTTTGAATTGACAGCCAGCGGAAGCTTTTTCGCCTGGATCAGACACCCCTGGGCCAATCTTAGCGGTCGACAGGCGGCACGCAAACTCGCGGACGAGGCGAATTTGATCTGTTTGCCGGGGGAAGCATTCGGACCGGGGCTGGAACCTTACCTGCGGTTGGCTTTCGGCAACATTGAGAGCGAACAAATACCAACGGCCATTGCCCGCTTCGGTGATTTAAACCAGCGCTGATTTTTACGATTTCAAGTAAAACAGGGGCCTACTCTTGGGATTGGCCCCTGTTCTCTATTGCGGCAAAAGCGGTTATTTCTGTTGTGGCTGCGGAACGAGATGCACATCTTGCTGTGGGTAAGGAATGGTGATCTGCTCAGCGGCCAAGGCCTTGTGGACCTCCAAGTCACTGACCACCGGCATAGCCGGTGGTTTACTGAACTGCATAATTAAATCCGCGTAAAAGAAGAGCTCACCTTGATCAATAAACTGTTGACCTTATTGATAACCTGTGGGATTTTGACAACTCATTAATTTGATTCCACTTATTGTCGATACCGCCGAATTGCTGCAGCTAGAGATCAAATTTCTTATAATGCGATGAACCGACCTGTGCCGATCAACAATCTGAAACAGCCCCATAACACCCTGGTTGCAGACAAACATCTGCATGCTCAAACCGGTTCGGGATTTTTGCGTTCTCTCGTTGTCTGCGGTGCATTCCTGATGCTCCTGTTCCTGCCGAACGCCGCATTTTCAGCAAAAGAAATCACTGTTATCTTCCCTGAAGTTGCAAGCCCCTATAAAGGGATCTTTGATACGATCCTGCAAGGAATAAAATCGCAGGAAGGCAATAAGGTCCAGCTCTACCCGTTAATAAAGGACCATGAGTTGGAAGGTTTGAAACGCGATCTGCAACAACAGCGGACTGAGGGGATCATAGCCCTGGGAAGACGGGGCTATTTGGCCGTCAACATGTTGCAGACAGAACTGCCGACAGTCGTTGGTGCCCTGTCGCTGGTGCCCAATGGGGTTTCCGGAATCAGCCTCTCCGCCGATCCCGAGCTGCTGTTTGCCCGCCTCAAGTCTCTGGTTCCGGAGAGCAAAAGGGTCTTTGTTGTCTACTCCGCACAAACCAGCGGCTGGCTGATCCCATTGGCTGAGCGCGCCGCCTCGAAATACCGCTTGGAATTAATGGCTTATCCCGCAGCCGATCTCAGAGAAGCGATGCTCCATTACCGCAGCCTGCTCCAAGAAACACAGGGGAAAAAAGACGCTATCTGGCTGCCGCTCGACAATATTTCAGCCAATAATGATGTCGTCCTGCCGATGCTGCTGCAGAAGGCTTGGGATAAGGACCTGGTGATCTTCTCCAACAAGCCATCTCACGTGCAACGCGGAGCACTGTTCTCCATGTACCCGAACAACTTCGGTCTCGGCCAGGAACTGTCGAAGTTGCTCAATCAACAACTGGAGCAGCAGGGTGATCCGCAGGTGAAGCCATTAGACAGATTGCGCCTTGCCGTCAACCTGCGAACAGCAGCACACCTGGGCCTGAATTTCAGCCCCAGGCAGCAGGAGGAATTTGCGTTGACTTTCCCGTCACGTTGATGTCACGGATAACTGATTAAATGAAGATTATTAACAAAATACTTCAACCCTTTGCCAGCTTCAAGGGACGCCTCCTCGGTATTGTCTCGGTGGGAATCATCAGCCTGGCCTTGACGGTTTCCCTGACAACGGCCTGGGTGACAGGTAATCGGGCAGCGGACCAAATGGTCGCCCAGGGGTTAAAAATCGCCGAGACCCTGGCCGAACAAAGTATCCTCTCGCTGCTCTACGAAAGTCCTGTAAATGCGGAAAAACCGCTGGAAGCTATTTTGAGTTTTCCCGATGTGGTTCGTGTGGGCGTCTTTCACAACAACATGCAGCCATTGCTGGTCAAAGGAGCAGAACAGCTTGAGATCCCAACCGTCCACCAGGCTGAAAACATCAAGAAAGCGACCCTTATCAATGAAACCAGACACTCCTGGCATTTTGTCGCCCCGGTTCAGGCCGGCAGTTCAGAACAACTTTTTCCGGAGGAAGATTTTCAGTTTCAACTCGGCACAGAAAAAGCTGAATTTCTCGGTTATGCCTACGTTGTCATGGATAAAACGACCCTGCGTGGATTGCAACTCAACATCACGCTGAACAATCTCTTCATAGCCCTGTCCTTTGCCGTCGTGCTGACCTTTCTGGTCAATTTCGGCATTGACCGACTGTCCCGACCGCTTTATAAGCTGATAAGGGTTATGGAACAGAACGAGCAAGAAAAAACCAGGGTTTATGCCGACCTGACCGGCCCGAAAGAGATTACCAATATTGCCAGTGTCTTCAACCGGATGATGAGCAGCCTTGATGAGCGTGACCGACGATTACGTGAGCATGGTGAAAAACTGGAATCGGAGGTTGAAATCCGTACCCGTGAACTGGTTGTCGCACGTGACGCGGCACTGACCGCCAGTCGCCACAAATCGGCATTTCTGGCCAATATGAGCCATGAGTTGCGAACCCCGCTGCAAGCGATCATCGGCTATACCGACGTGGTAAGAGAAGAGCTGGAAATGGAAGGGATGGACGAAAAAGCCGAAGAGCTAAACCGGGTCATGCACAATGCCAACCGGTTGTTATCTCTGATCAACGATATCCTCGACATGACAAAGATAGAATCGGGGAAAATGGATCTGAACCTGCAGTCGGTCAATCTTAAGAATGTTCTCAATGAAGCAACCGACACCGTTCTGCCCATTTTGCGTCAAAACAACAATCGACTTGAAACCGAGCTGCAGTTTGAGCAGGACAGTCTGATCGTCGACCGAGAAAAGCTGTTGCAGATGGTCCTGAACCTGCTCAGCAACGCAGGAAAATTCACCAAAGACGGCACCGTCAAACTGATCTCTCAATTGAATCCCAGCCTGTTGGTCATCAAGGTGAGCGACACAGGAATCGGCCTGACCGAAGAACAGTTGAAAATCATTTTTGAGGAATTCAGGCAGGTTGACGGCAGTTCGACACGCGATTTCGAAGGAACCGGCCTGGGACTTGCGATCACCAAACGTTTTGCCGAGCAGATGGGCGGTAGAATTGAGGTTGAAAGTGAAACCGGCAAGGGATCGACTTTCAGCATCAGGATCCCCCTCCCCATCCGGGCGGAAGGACAAGCGATGCAGCAGCAACTGTCGGCAGAGTCAGACGAAGCACTTATCGCCGCTACATAGACCAGGACATGATACACAAATGGATAAAACGGATAACATGACGACTGAAAACAACAACTATCATCTTGTGGGGGGCAAGTACCAACCTTTGACCGGAGGTAGGGAATGCCGAACAAATTGATACGTACATGTTTTTTGAGCTTACTGCTTTTAGTCCTGCTGAGTCCTATCCAGGCACAGTCCAGCAGTCAGATGCCGGAGTTTGATGAGATCGGCATGGAAGAACTCTATGGCGACGAAGAGTTCGTCAGCATCGCCACCGGCAGCACTAAACCGGTCTATAAAGCACCGGCGGTGGCCAGTGTAATTACGGCCAAAGAGATCAAAGAGATGGGGGCCAGAAACCTGAACGAAGTACTTGAAACAGTACCTGGGTTGCATGTGGGGATATCGGCAATAAACCGCCTTGATTCTGTTTTTTCAATACGCGGAATCCACACCGGTTTCAACCCCCAAGTCCTAATACTCTTTAACGGTATCCCGTTTGCTCCCCCCTCTACAGGAAGTCATCCTACGTTATTTAGGATGCCGGTTTCTTCTATTTCCCGAGTTGAAGTAATTCGTGGACCGGGGTCTGCCATATATGGAGCTGATGCTTACGCTGGTGTCATCAATATCATCACCAAAGATGCATCAGAAATCGATACTGAAATAGGTGGAAGAATCGGTTCCTTCAACTCAAAGGATGCCTGGTTGCTCCACAAGCAATCTTTCGCAGGCTGGGATATTGGGTTCTCTTTTGAGTGGCAGGCAAGCAAAGGTGATAATGACCGTATTATAAGCAGCGATTTTCAGACAGGCTTGGATTCTAATTTCTCACTTGCACCAGGGCCGTTAAGTACTGACTACGATGTTTTTAGTACCCTTTTGGATTTAAACAAAGACAATTTTCGCTTCAGGCTTTGGAACTGGCGACTAGTCGATGCAGGCGTGGGAGCTGGCGGCTCTCTAGCTCTCGATCCGAACGGCACGCAAAATGAAGATTTGTATTTAATAGATTTTACATATTCTAATGACAGCGCTATTGATGAATGGAAACTAATCGCTAACCTGAATTACATCTATCACAAATCTGATAGTTATTTTGTTCTTCTCCCCCCAGGGGCTATGGGCTTTGCTGATGGAATGATCGGAAATCCGAGTGGTGTGGGTCAGCAGACCGGGATAGACTTATCTGCGATATACTTTGGGCATGTAAAACATAGAATTAGAATTGGATTAGGAGCCAGATACCAAGAACAAGACACAAGTGAGATCAAAAATTTTGGAAATGGTGTTGTCCCCGGGGTTTTAACAGATGTCAGCAATACCCCCTTTGTCTCTATGCCTGACACCTCCCGCAACTTGTGGTTCGTTTCCCTCCAAGATGAATGGCAATTTGCGCCTGACTGGGAAATAACTTCAGGTATAAGATATGATCATTATTCTGATTTTGGCAGTACACTTAATCCGCGCGTGGCCCTTGTTTGGTCTACTCAACATAATCTAACTACGAAGCTTCTTTATGGACGTGCCTTTAGGGCGCCATCATTTCAGGAGCAATTCGCCGACCAGAACCCAGTCACCCTGGGAAATCCTGGTCTTGATCCTGAAACCATCGACACCATCGAACTAGCTTTCGATTATCGTCCGACATTTGACCTGCAAACAACTTTGAATTTGTTCGGCTACAGGGCCAATGGTCTCATTAAGTATGTGCCATCCGGAGGTGGGACAAACACGGCACAAAATGACCGTGACCAAAAAGGCTATGGTTTTGAGTTAGAAGCAAAGTGGGAAGCTACTGATAAAATTGAAATCACAGGAAATTACGCTTGGCAATATTCTGTTGATCGTGAAACAGAAGCCAGAATCCCAGATGCCACCAGTCAGCAAGCCTTCTTGAATATGAATTGGAAATTCTTCCCAAAATGGTCTTTATACTCACAAGTTAACTGGGTTGGAAATAGACATAGAATGGCCTCAGATACCCGTGCAGAAATTGATGATTATGTTCTCGTTGACATGACATTGCATCGTCAAAAGATCATGAATCACCTGGACTTAACTGTAGCTGCACGCAATATTTTTGATGAAGATGCTCGCGAGCCAAGTGATGGCATAAAAATTACCGATGACTACCCTTTAGAAGGCCGAAGTTTATGGTGTGAACTTCGTTACAGGTTTTAATCGTGGGAAAATCTAATCGACACGTTCAGAGAAGAAAAGATGTTTTCACAGAACGCCAAGCTACTAAAATTTGGCATGAAATACCGCATCCAGACAATCCCTACGTTGCTACCAGCTCTATTTGTCACGGATATGACATACTTGAATTGATGAAAAAACGTAATTTTGTTGATACCTTATTTCTCCTCTTCAATGCAAAGCTACCATCTAAGGAACAAGCAGAACTTCTTGATTGCTTAATGATCGCTCTAATCAATCCTGGGCCAAGACACCCAGCAACTCGTGCTGCGATGAATGCAGGCGTCGGGAAGACGGACTCAACTCATATTCTTCCGATATCGCTAGGAATTCTTAGTGGTTCACACCTCGGCGCAGGAGAAGTTGAAGGTTCAGTGCGCTTTATCAGAAAGAATATAAATAAAGATCCAGAAAGCATTGTTGAGTCTCTGCTATCTAATCCGCAAAGCCTTTCTGAAGGGGACTGGCATCCTGTACCAGGTTTTGGAAATCGATTTTCCGCCGTCGATGAATTCTCACTTCAAATAGCCAGACAGTTATTGACTCTGGAAGGGGCTGGAAAGTGTCTCCGATGGGGAAATGCATTTGCAACTGCACTTGCTCAACACCAAATGGGTTGGCTCACAACCGGAGTTGCAGCAGCAACATTTGCAGATTTAGGTTTTCACCCTCGCTATGGTGCGGGGCTTTTTCAATTATTAAGTGCACCAGGTTTATTAGCTCATGGAGTGGAGATGAGCACAAAACCAATCACAGCAATGCCCTTTCTAAAAGACGAGGATTATATCATTGAAAAATAATGTGCCCCGTAACCTCGAATTTTGGGATACTCAAAGAGGAACCATTAGAAGTCGCAAAGGTGGATGGAAAATTGGCGAAGGGGTATTCAGCCATGGGTACAATCTTTTGGAGGATTTTGTCGGTAACAAATCATACTTTCAGGTTATGGTTTTACATGCCACTGGCCGTCTCGTTGAAAGGTCAATAGCAGACTGGATGGAAGCTGTTTACATATGTATGAGCTGGCCTGATCCTCGAATATGGTGTAATCAAATCGGTGCTTTGGGTGGAACAATAAATGCTTCAATTATTGCGTCAACAGCAGCAGGTCTTATGGCTGGTGATTCAAAATTATATGGTCAAAAACCATTAAAAGAGGGTGTTACGTTTATTCAAGCGGCTCTAAAACAAAAAAAAACTGGTTCTACTGCCTTAGAAATTATTGAAAAAGAGTGCAAGAAAAACCGTGGGAAACCTTCTATTATGGGGTATGCTCGGCCATTAGCTAAAGGAGATGAGAGAGTAGAAATACTAAAACAATACAATAAGGAAAGCAGTATAGTCACAGGCGATCATTTGAGACTAGCTAATGAAATTGATCAAGTAATGATTGAGAAATACAATGAAAGTATCAATATAAATGGTTACGCCTCTGCTATTATGTCTGACTTTGGATTTACCCCGCAGGAGACATACCAAATATCCACACTGCTTACAGCCAGCGGCATAACTGCTTGCTACCTTGATGCTAACGAACGTCCCCCCGAATCCTTCCTCCCCATGCGTTGCGACGACATCGACTACCAGGGACCGCCGCCCCGAGAAGTTCCGGACAGAGAATAAACAAGAGAAAAAAACCGGCGAGCATCTAATGCCCAACCAGTTTCCTAGTGCAAGCTTCCCAATGTCTTCATCCGTGAAGCCATCGGCGGGATCTCCTCCGGGTCGATGTGTACATCGAGCAAGGTCGGACCTTCACGCTTGCAGATTTCTCTGAAATCGACCGCTGCCAATTCCTCGACCGTCCTGATGGTTTCCGCATGGGCTCCCATCGCTCGCGCAACCTGAGCATAATCAACCGGCGGCAGTTCAAAAGCGACCTCTTCCGCTCCGCCCATCCGCTGACCGTGCATGACCATCCCGAGAACACTGTCGTTGAGAATCACAAAAACCACCGGCAGTTTCTCGGCAACGGCAACCGTTAACTCCTGGCCGCTCATCAGGAAACTGCCGTCACCAGTAATACATACCGTCGGAGCACCTGCAGCTCCAAGCGCTCCGCCGACACTGGCACCGATGGCCCAAGCCATCGCACCATACCCCATACCGACCCGGTACAGACCAGTGCTTTTCAAATGCAGGTAATGGGTCGCCCAGGCCCAACTGTTGCCGGCATCGACAAAAACCCGGGCGTTTTCCGGCAGCCGTAGAGAAAGTTCACGCATCAAACGTTGCGGTTTAAGCGGAAAAGCAGCAGAGAAGCAGGCCGCAGGCTCATTCAAGGTGATCTGAGCTGCAGGATAATCCGCACCACCACACCCCACCCTATCGGTCACCGAACAGGGCAAAGGCGCCAGGCAGAGAGCCCCTACTGTTCTCTTCTCTTTGAGACTGTCGATCGAGGTCCTGAAAATATTCCGCAGCGTACCGCAGACATGCAGCCGCGCCAGCGACGAATGGGAAAAATGCTCCAAGTTATCATCGATGTGGATAAGCTTGGCATTCAGTTCTTCATCCTCTTCCCAGCCGCCAAAAATCATTTCACCGAGACGGGTGCCGACAGCAAGGACCAGACTGTTACGTTTATCGACTAAAGTATCTCGTGCACTGGGATGGCCGGCAAAACCGAGAACGCCACGATAGAGGGGATGCTGATGGTTCATCCAGCGCTTTCCTGCAGGACCGGTGATGATCGGTGCCTGGACCAGTTCGGCAAACTCGACGATCTCCTCGATTGCATCCCCACATCCGTCCCCAAGAAGCAAAACAACCCTCCTGGCCTGTTCCAGTTCAAAGAGCAATTCAGCCAGAGCATCAGGATCTGTAAGCGTGTGTCTTTTCAGCACGGATTCCAAACGCACGGAGGATCTTGCCGGACGCATCCGGCGGGGAGCCGCAAGCACATCCATCGGAATACTCAGGTGCGCCGGACCGGCCGGAGGGCCCTGAGTTGCGGCGATTGCGGAGACGAGTTTCCCTTCCAGTTGACCCCGATGCGAAACCAGGCTGCTGTAGCGGGTGCAGGACTGAAACATGGCAACGGTGTTGACCGCTGTGCAGGAAGATTCCTGTAAGGACTGTTTGCCGAACAGGTGTAGAGCCGTTTGTGCGGTAATCACCAGCATTGGGGTATTGTCAACAAATGCCGAAGCCACCCCGGTAATCAGATTGGTTGCACCGGGACCGGTTGTCGAGCAGCAAACTCCGAGCTTCCCCGTTTCACGCGCATAACCGTCAGCCATAAAAGCGGCCCCCGACTCGTGCCGGGCAACGACAGGACGCAAGCCCCCCTTCCGACTGCTGCGCGCCATAGCATTGTAGAGTGGTTCTATGGCGCCGCCTGGTACGCCGAAAATATACTCGACGCCGATCTGTTCAAGCTGTTCAACCAGCAGATCGGCAAGATCCCCCTGAAGCCCAGGGTTGTTATTAACGGTCGGCGGAAATCGTTTTGTTGTCATGACCAATTCTCTCTATGCAATCCACAATAGACACCGCAGAACCGACTCAAACAGAACGCTGTTTTGATATTTTACATTTAAATTTCAGCTATCTTCAAGATCTCAATGAAGCAATTACGACTAAATGTTGTTCAGATATCAACAATTTGTCATTAATGGATGAGCAGCAGGCATTCAGAATCTGGCACAGCAGGTGATTGAGCTTGCCTGTAAAATTTCCTCAACAGGGATTGGATGACCGATAAAATAACCCTGCGCAAAATCGATTCCCAACTCTCTGACCAGCGTCAGAACAGCCTCATTCTCGACATATTCTGCAACGGTCTGCTTGCCAAGGGCCTGCGCAACCTCGGTGATGGCACGGACAACTGCCTGGTCTTCCTTGTTTTTATCAAGCTGGGCAATAAAGCTGCCATCAACCTTGATACTCTCGGCCGGGAATTGCTTCAGATAACTGAAAGTGCTGAAACCGGTACCGAAATCGTCCAGGGCAAAGCTGCAGCCGATCTGCCGCAACTGCTCGATCATCCTCTGCGTTGCAGCGATATTCGCCATACTGGCACTCTCGGTCAGCTCAAAAATAATCCTCCGGGGATCGACCTGCTTCTCTGCCAGCAGCTCTTTGATCAGCGACACCAGTTGTTCATCCCTGAATGCCTGTGCAGACAGGTTGATAGCGATCTGGTGCAATTGAGAAAATTGACTCAGCAGATCGATAGCGTGACTGACAACCCAGTGATCGAGCAATGCCATCTCGCCGGCATCCTCCAACGCCGGGATAAAATCGCCCGGCATGACCACCCCCTCCTCCGACAGGTTCAAGCGTATCAAGGCTTCATAATAGGCAATGGCCCCACTCTTGATGTGCATGACCGGTTGAAAAAGCAGGAACAGATTGTCGTCTTCAATCGCTTTGCGGAAACGCCGTGCCCAATCGATACTGGCCCGGAGGTCTGCACTTTCGCGATCCGCAGGGTCATAAAAATGCACCAAATTGCGCCCCCTGCGTTTGGCAACGTAGAGAGCGGTATCCGCCTGCTTTACATATTCGGCCGAACTCTCCATTTTGCCATCGATCTCGCAGACGCCGACACTGCAACTGATCGCCAGTTGCTGACCGGCGAGACTATACTGATACCCCTGAATCAGCTTACAAATAGCATCGGCTGTCGCCTGGGCCTGCGTGTGATCACAGTTATAGATCAAAACAGCAAACTCGTCCCCACCGATCCGGCAGAGAACATCAGACTTGCGCACACGGGACTTCAGCAGGGTGGAGATATCTCTCAAGACGATATCACCATGGTTGTGGCCAAAGGTATCGTTGATGACCTTGAAGTGATCCAGGTCGATATAAAGGAGGGCATGACAGTCACGCCCGCGGGCAGCGGATGCGGTCATCTGATTGATAATGTTATCAAAATAGTGACGATTATTGACCCCGGTCAGATGATCATGCATCGCCAGGAACTCTAGTTCCTGCTGGGCCTTTTTCCGCTTGGAGATATCATCCAGACAACCGAAAATGGTCAGACTATCCTGAGCGGAACTGATCACATCCAGCTTGCACGCCAGCCAGAGGATCTTCTTCTCACGGGTCAAAAGCGGCAGTTCAAATTCACACTGCTGCAACTTACCCGACACCAGACCCTTGAGCTGACGGGAGTAGCGCGATTTCTGCAATCGACCTTCAGACGCCAGATAGCTGGTCAATTTCTTCCCCAGCGATTCCTCAATCGGAAAACCGGTCAAGCGCGTCCAGGCCCGGCTCAAAAACCTGATATGCCCTTTTTCATCCAGCTCAAAAATAACGGTACTTAAATTATCGAGCAGCCTCTGGTGATCTTCAGAAACCTTGCGGTAGGCTTCTGTCCTTTCCTGCAGAGTTTCGAGTTGCGCAGCAAACTGAGCATTACTGACCATGTAGTCTTCTCTGCGACTCGCGAGTTCACACACCTGACGCAGCTGCTCGGCACGGAACGGCTTGCTGATAAAATCGACAGCACCTTTGGTCATCAGCTCTTCAGCCATCTCCATGGAGCTGTGTGCCGTCATGATCACAACCGGTTGCTGCGGTTCAATCCGCAAAATCCGTTCGAGAATTTCCGGCCCGGACATCCCCGGCAGCATGACATCGAGCAAGACCAGATCGTGGCGCCCCTCCAGCCAGGCCGCCAACCCGGAAGCTCCGTCTGAAGCAACCTCTACTATGAATTTGTTGCGCAGAATCCTCTTAACCAGTTCGGCATTGTCGGAATGATCTTCGACAACCAGCAGTCGCGGCGACAACAGGCCGGAAATCGAGTCGACCAGACAATTTTCAACCAGTTGCGGCAGTCGTTCAAGAGAGCCGGAAGAGAGGAGATGGTTCACCCCGAACTCACGGGCCGTAATCTGGGTAATCCGCTCACACCAGCTGTTGGTCACCAGAATAATCGGGATATCTCTTTCGCAGCGATAAATGCCGGAGCGAATAATACGGGCAAGGCGCCAACCGTCCAATTCACCGATGGAGATATCCATTACGACCAGTTTCACGGCCACTGACTGCAAAATTTTAAGCGCCGCCAGGCCGGAATCGACCCCAACCACTCCATGCCCCGATCCGGACAAACTTTCACGAATCGCCCCACGCAGCACAGCATCGCAATTTACGATTAATATTTCAGCTTTTGCAGACAGCATAAAGTCTCTCTGTGAAGCCCTTTCAGAAAGATTCAGAGTGATTCCAGAAGATTAAACACCAGACAATAAGGGAACATTTATTAACATATAAAAATCATCGCAGTCAACATGCAACTATCAAAAAAAAACAGCTGTATAATAAAAAAAGCTAACGAAATAAAGTCGTTAGCGGGCACAAAACATTAAAACGC
>WTCI01000044.1 GCA_013138655.1 Desulfuromonadaceae bacterium
TTACTCGAATACGGACGCAAACGGATCGATCTGTCGAAAGTGGAACAACTGATTGATGCCGGCCAGACCGAGACCATCGGCCGCCTGCTCGCCTGGTGCCGGCAGCATGATCCCGGGCAGAGTCAGGGGCTGACGGCATGCTTGCAGCAAACATTGGAAGAGATCGAAAAGGAGGGGCTTGATATCCTGCTGCCGTGGAAATCCGGTCATCTGGCGATGCCGCGCCTCTACGAACTGGCCGCAGCGGCGAACCGATTGCGGCAACAAGGATAATCATCCATAAACCTTCAAAAATTCAAAGGGATACGACCCACAAAAACCACACAAACCCATGTGAAATATTCCAACAGCATTCCGGGTTTCTCGCAATCCTCCCTTGTCCCATTCGGGCAAAGCTGTTACATATTCAAAACGTTTTTTGATGGCTAAGCAAAACTTTGACTGAATAGATTTTTGAGGTTTTTCAGAAATGTCGATTATTTCCAGGCTGTTCAAGGGACTTGGCCGGACCGGGTTCCGCCTGCTAATTTTGGCAGCACTGGTCGGGATTGTCGCCGGTACCGGTGCACTGGTTTTCTACTTTGCCACCAACAGCGTTGAGCACCTGATGCTTGGGAAAATCGGCAACTTTCACCCCCCCCTGGAAGGCACCCCGGAAAGCTCTTTTATCAATTTTGTCGATGGCCTGTCGGTCCCCCACCGTTGGTGCCTGTTTCTGATTCCAGCACTGGGTGGCCTTTTTTCCGGCTGGCTGGTCTACAAATTTGCCCCGGAAGCGGAAGGACACGGCACTGATGCCGCGCTGGAAGCCTTTCATCGCAAAAGCGGTATCATCCGCGGCCGGGTGCCTATCGTCAAAACCCTCGCTTCGATCGTCACCATCGGCACCGGGGGTTCGGCCGGACGGGAAGGACCGATCGCCCAGATCGGTGCCGGTTTCGGTTCTTTTATCGCCACCAAGCTCGGCCTGTCCACCATGGATCGCCGCATCCTGCTGCTGGCCGGAATGGCCGGCGGCATCGGCGCGACTTTCCGTTCACCGCTAGGTGGTGCGCTGTTCGCCGTTGAGGTTCTTTACCGAGATCCCGAGTTCGAGCATGAAGGACTGATTCCCTGTATCATCTCATCCATCGTTGCCTACTCACTGTTTGGTGCGGTCACCGGCTGGAAGCCGCTGCTCGACACACCCCATTTCCACTTTGACCGCCCAGCGGAACTGATCCTTTACCTGGTCCTCGGTATCAGCTGCGCCCTGCTCGGTGTGGTTTATGTGAAAACCTTTTACGGCATGCGTGACCTGTTCCGCAAGCTCCCGTTCCCGGATTGGCAAAAACCGGCGATTGGCGGCCTGGCGGTCGGCATCATGGCGCTGTTCATTCCCCAGATACTCGGCTCCGGTTATGGCTGGGTGCAAGCGGCCCTTTACGGCAAGATGGCCCTCTGGGTCATGCTGGTCGTCGCGCTGGCAAAAATCGTCGCCACCAGTTTGACCATCTCATCCGGTGGCTCCGGCGGCGTCTTTGCCCCCAGCCTGGTCATCGGTGCGATGCTTGGCGGAGCGTTCGGCGCCTCTGCGGAAATTCTCTTTCCCGCCCTGACTCAGGACCCCCGCGCCTACGTTTTAGTCGGCATGGCCGGTTTCTTTGCCGGGGTCGCCAACGCCCCTATCGCCACCCTGATCATGGTCAGTGAACTGACCGGCAACTACGGCCTGCTGGCCCCCCTGATGCTGGTCTGTGTGGTCGCCATGATCGTCATGCGTAAAAACAGTATTTATGAAAAACAGGTTGCCGGTCGCTTCGATTCCCCGGCCCATTTCGGTGATTTTGTTATCGATATTCTGGAAGGGATTCAGGTCAGAAGTCTGGCCTCAAAAGGCCGTAAACCGACCCTGATCCCGGAAGGCATGACGCTGCCTGATATCCTCGACAAAATTGCCACGGCGAAAACCGCTTACTACCCGGTGGTCAATGGTCAGGGGCTGATGACCGGGATCTTTTCAGTCACCGATATTCGCCGGATTCTCAATGAGGACATTCCTCCGACGTTGATCATCGCCGGAGACCTGGCCATCCGGAATGTCATCTCGGCGACACCGGAGGAGCATCTGACCTCGGTGATGAAAAAACTGACCGCCCGCGATCTGGATGAGATCCCTGTCGTCGACGCAGAGAACCCGCAAAAGGTTCTTTACATGATGTCGCGCCGCACCCTGTTGGCTCACTACGCCGAGCAGGTGGAAAAAACCAAGCAGGATTTTCAGGAATAGATGGCTGGAGAAAAGGGACTGACATGAAACAATACGACTTCATTGTTATCGGCGGCGGCATCGTCGGCCTGGCAACCGCGCGACAATTACAATTGCAATATCAGGGGGCAACGGTTGCGGTTCTTGAGAAAGAGAAAGAACTGGCGACCCACCAGACCCGGCATAACAGCGGCGTTATCCATGCCGGGGTTTACTACGCGCCGGGAAGCTTGAAGGCCCGTTTTTGCCGCGAGGGAAACCGGGAAACCAAGCAATTCTGCAGCGAACAGGGCATTCCGTTTCGGGAAACCGGGAAGTTGCTGGTGGCAACCGATGAGCAGGATGTCGAACGGATGCAGAATCTGCTCGAACGCTGCCGCATCAACAAAATTGAAACGGAAGTCCTCGATCAACAACAGCTGCACGAATTTGAACCGAATGTTGTCGGGGTCGCTGCGACCTGGGTGCCCTCATCCGGAATCGTTAATTTCGAGCAAGTGGCAAAAAAACTGGCCGAACAGATCATTTCAGCGGGCGGTGAAATCCATACCAACTGTCTGGTAACGGAATTAAAAGAAACTACCGGAATCGAACTCAAAACCAGCTTGGGAAATTTTTCCGGCCGGTTTCTGGTCGCTTGCGCCGGACTGCATGCAGATCGTCTGGTGCGGATGATCGGACAGCAGCCAACGTTTAAAATCCTCCCCTTTCGCGGTGAATACTTTCAGCTCCCCGCGGAAAAAAGCCGGATTGTTACCCATCCGATCTATCCGATTCCCAATCCTGAACTCCCATTTCTGGGGATCCACCTGACCCCGATGATCGACGGCTCACTCACCGTCGGCCCGAACGCCACCCTCGCCATGTCCCGGGAAGGTTACAGCCGCTGGAAAATCAGCCCGCGCGATCTGGCAGAAATGCTCAGCTACTCTGGACTCTACAGACTGGTCATGAAATACCCACTGCCGACGCTGCTGGAATTGAAAAATTCACTCTATCGGCCCGGTTATCTGAAGCAGGTCAATCGCTACTGCCCGCGGGTGACTCTCAGTGATCTGCTCCCCTATCCGGCCGGAGTTCGTGCTCAAGCTGTCAAGCCGGACGGCACGACCCTGGATGATTTCCTGTTTATCGAAAGCGAACGAAGCCTGATTGTCGGTAATGCGCCATCTCCGGCGGCGACCTCGGC
>WTCI01000337.1 GCA_013138655.1 Desulfuromonadaceae bacterium
CCCCAGTATTTACACTGCCCTGACCACCATTGTCGCTTTCGCCTCGCTGCTGATCAGTGACATTCGCCCGGTGATCGATTTCGGCTGGATGATGGCGATCGGCATCGCTTTTGCCCTGTTGATTTCCTTCGCCCTCTTTCCAGCCGGACTGATGTTGTTCAAACCGGTCCACTTCACTCCGCGCCACGATATCACTGGAATCATGACCCGCACCTGTGCCCGCTGGGTTGAACACCGCGGCAACCTGACCCTGGGGATCTTTGTGCTCATGGCCATTCTCAGTGCCGTCGGTATTTCCAGGCTCACCGTGGAAAATCGCTTTATCGATAATTTCAAGTCATCGACCGAAATTTATCAGGGGATGGAACTGATCGATCGCCAGCTCGGCGGAACAACCCCGTTGGATGTTGTCATCGATGCCGATCCGGACTTTTTTGCCGCTCAGACAGAGGAAAACGACTTTCTCGAAGACGACCCTTTTGCCGATGATTTCTTCGATGAAGAGGAGGCCGATGCCGGCCTTTCCGGCAGTAGCTATTGGTTTAACAGTTATCAGATTCCAACACTGCACAACATCCATAACTATCTCGACAGCCTGCCGGAAACGGGTAAGGTCCTGTCGATGGCGACCACCATGAGCATGATGCAACAGCTCAATAATGACCTGCCTCTCGACAATATCTCTCTGGCCGTCATCCACAAAAAACTGCCGGAGCAGATTGAGGACTCACTGATCAAACCCTACATGTCGGCAGACGGCAATCAGGTGCGCTTTACCATGCGGATTTTTGAATCCGATCCGTCACTACGGCGCAATGAGCTCCTGGAAAAAATCCAACAGGACCTGACGGACAAACTGGAACTCAAGCCGGAACAAGTTCATCTCACCGGGATGCTGGTGCTTTACAACAATGTCCTGCAGAGCCTTTTCAGTTCTCAGATCATGACCATCGGTATGGTCTTCCTGGTGATTATGGGCATGTTCATAGTACAGTTTCGCTCTTTGAGACTGGCAATCATCGCCCTGATTCCCAACCTGATTTCTGCTGGAGCGGTTCTGGGCCTGATGGGCTGGATGAACATCCCTCTCGACATCATGACTATCACCATTGCCGCCATTTCCATTGGCATAGCGGTCGATGACACCATCCATTACGTACATCGCTTTACTCACGAGATTCTCGTCGATGGTGATTATCTTGCTGCCATGAAACGAACCCACGATAGTGTCGGACGGGCGATGTACTACACCTCGATCACCATCATTATCGGCTTCTCGATTCTCACGCTATCGAACTTTATCCCGACGATCTACTTTGGTTTGTTTACCGGGCTGGCAATGCTGGTGGCGATGATCGCCAACCTGACTCTACTGGCGTTACTACTCCTGAAATTTCGGCCTGCAGCGGATAAATAAGCTGCCGCCACCCGCGTCCTGAAGGGAATATATGTCCGGAACAGACAAAAAAAGCCACGAATATCGCGATCGCCTCGTTGCCGAGATGCGCAAGGAAGAGCAGCAACGCCAGTCCGGCTATCGGGAACAGGCATTAAAACTGTTCCCGCATGTCTGCGGGCGCTGTAGCCGTGAATTTGAGGGGCAGAAGATCCGCGAACTGACGGTGCACCATGTTGACCACAATCATGACAACAACCCGCCTGACGGCAGCAACTGGGAATTGCTCTGTCTCTACTGCCACGACCACGAACATTCCCGCGGGATACAGGAGCAACGTGACGAAGAGAGCCCCACCCGGCAGGAGGGTCCGACCTTGGCCCACTCCCCCTTCGCCGATCTCAGTAAACGACTCAAACATCCGTAAAGATCCCTTCACTGGCGGAAAAACACAGGGCCGCTCCAGTCGAAGCGGCCCTGTGCTGTTCACTGCCAAAACTTGAACTCTGACTTTGTATTCAGGAGAATTTGTTGCCGAACTGAAGACAGAACTCCTCTTCCTGATGGGTGCTGCCGATCAGAACCAGTTTCATCCCGACCTCCAGCCTCATATCCGGGGATGGTGAAGGGAGCGGGGCGGCCCCTTCCGTTTCAAGGGCAACAACCGAGCAACCGGTCAGTGGCCGAATCCGTGATTCCTCGATCGTTTTACCGACCAATGTCTCAGGCAGCGGGCGACGGAAGATCGTCAACCCTTCGGTAAGAAAAATCGACTCTTTTGATTCCAGGATATTGGTCAGAATGTTCGCCCCGACCGAGGCATTGGAAACGACAAAATCAGCCCCGGCAGCATAAAGTTGCTCGACATTCTCTTCCGTGTTCGCCCGAGCCACAATCCGCATATACGGATTGGTGTGACGACTGCTCAAAGTAAGAAAGATATTGGTACTGTCGTCGTTGGTTGTCACGATCAAGCCCTTGGCCTGCTCAATTCCCGAGTTGCGGAGCAATTGACAATTGGTGGCATCACCGATCACCGAAATATGTTTGTCACAGTGCGGATTCTCGATCTGATCGATCAACAGATAAGGAACTGGCTTGTGGTCAAGAAAGTTGGCTGCTGCGCAGCCGATTCTGCCGTGTCCAAGGATAAAAACCAGGTCGTCCTCAGCCTGCTCCCCGGTCAACTGCTCCATCCGCGTCAACTGCTCACGGGTCCCCGCCAGAACCACCAGAGATGTCGGCGAAAGAACCGTATCTTTTGACGGCACGGTAAACACCCCGCGATCCAAAACGCCGATTACCGCCAGCCCGGTCTGTTGACGGATTTGGGCCTGTTCCAAAGTCTGCCCCGAAAAGGGGGTGCAGTAAACCGGGATTTCGGCAATTTTCAACAGACCAAAGGAGTCGATGATATGGGCCAGAGCCCCTTGTGTGGTGGAACGAATTCCCAGGTAACGACCGATGATCCGCGTCAACGGCACCGCCTTGTCAGCCCCGGCCAGCCGGATAAGTTCGAGATGCTCGGCATCATCAACAATTGCCGCAATCGGGGTTTTACAAATGGCCCGTATCGTCAGGCAAAGATTAACATTCTGCGTATCACTGAGATTGGCAAAGATATAGCGTGCCGAATCGACCCGGACTTTGCTGAGGAGCTTTTTATCGGTCACCGAACCGCAAACCACGCGGATATCCTCTTCCTCCTCCAGACGCAACGATTCCTGATAGTCTTCAGTCACGACGACAAAAGGGATCGCAAGGCTTTCAAGATTATGAATCAATGCCCGAGTGGTAGGATTAACGCCGAAAATCAACACATGACCGGAAGTATCAGACGGTAAAGAAAAGTCGGGCCGATAACGTAACCGCTGTTCGATCCAGGGGGCCAGGAACAGACTGACCAGACCGAACGGCAGAATGATGAGCAGAAACACCACCCCGGAAATCGTCACCAGGGCAGCAAAGGCGTAACCGAGATCGGTATGGAAAGTGATGTCGCCGAACCCGAGCGTGGTCATGACGGTAATCGTCCAGTAAAGCCCGGCAATAAAGGAAAATTCCCGCCCCTCAAGATGGAGCATCAGATAGCGGAACAGGATCGCATAGACCAGAATCAGCAGCAGCAGAAAGAGGGTGTAGAGCATCAGTAATTTGAGATTCTGCCTGGCCCTGCCACGCAAAAAATAAGCGAGTTCCGCGGAAATCGTTTTCATTGGTTCCTGCGTGTATAAATATAAAGGAAGAAAACCGGTTAATTAATGATACAGGTTAACGTCAATACAGATCACTTGCCAGTCAAAACGAAAAACGCCGGACAGATATACGACGGTCCGGCGTTCAGCGATCCTTCTCAAAAGGACTGGCTATTTTTCAATCCCCAAAAAATGATCCATCATGTTGATCAGCTTACCTACTTCCGGTTTTGACGCATAGCCATCGGCACCGACCGAATCACACTTGACCTCCATCGGCGGGTTGATCAAAGAGGAGAAGAGCAACACCGGTATATCCTTGTAACCCAAAGTCTCTTTAACCCTGCGACAAAGCGTCAGGCCGTCCATTTTCGGCATCTCAATATCACTGATCAACAGGTTGAAATGTTGCTGAAGATTTTCACCCGCTTCATCGGCCAGCTTTTTCAATTCCAGGATACGCTCATAGCAACTTTCCCCATCGGCAAAAACCTCCAGCCCCTCGAACCCTGCGTCATTAAAAACTTTTTCCAGATTACTGCGAATAATTGACGAATCCTCAGCCATGAGAATGCGCTTATCCCGCCGCAATGTCACAACATCCAAATCCTGTTCGTCGACTTCCGATGGGTCTCCAAAAACCGAATCGGGATCAAATTCACCAAGGACATACTCCAGATCCAGAAGCAGGATTTCCCGCCCCTCTATATTGACACTCCCGGTGAATCTTGGCCGGTACTGGCCGATAAAATCGGCCAGAGGCTGAACATCGCCCCAGGATATGCGATGAATCTGATTAACACCATCAATTTTGAAACCATTGATCCGGTGATTGAACTCACAGACCAAAACAACTGGACGCTGGTCCACCTTCTCATGCCCCTGGTCACGTTGCTTCAGATGTTGCTTAAGATCAATCAACGGAATTGTACTGCCACGCATCATCAGCACACCAAGCATCGCGGGAGGACTGTCGGGTATCACCGTCAGTGCAGATTCATCGTAGGTGATAATTTCCTTTAACTTCTGCACGTTGATACCCAGTGGCTGCGAACCAACATAAAATTCGATGATCTCCATCTCGTTGGTACCGCTTTCCAATAATATTTCCTGCTTTTCCGGTCTGGTCATGACAAAGCCCTTTGCATCTGATAGATTTATTAATATTTGTACATTTTATACATCCTTAGAAAATATGCAAATCTTCTCTCGTATAATCATGAAAAAAAGTGCATAACTCAACTCAATCAATTTTTTCTATCGAAAAATCTGGCTCAGCATTTAAAGATGCGTTATGGTGCGCATCTTTTGCCAACAAATAAAAAATGACTCCATATCGACAGGTTAACTATGACTGAAGAATCCGTTCCAACATTTTCCGATCTTTCCCTGCATCCAGCCGTACTCAAAGTCATTAAAGAGGTCGGTTACGAAACGCCCACACCCATTCAGGCACAAAGCATTCCGCCACTACTGGCAGGAACCGATCTGCTTGGCCAGGCACAGACAGGGACCGGGAAAACTGCGGCTTTCTCCTTACCGTTGCTCAGTCGCCTGAACCCAAAGCTGAAGGCGCCGCAGATCCTGGTTCTGACCCCGACGCGGGAACTGGCCTTACAAGTTGCCGAAGCCATGCAGACTTATGCCCGGCATCTCAAAGGCTTCCAGGTCTTACCGGTGTACGGCGGCCAGAATATGGGCCAACAGTTACGCCAGTTAAAACGCGGCGTTCAAGCAGTTGTCGGGACCCCTGGCCGAATTCAGGATCACTTGAATCGCGGCACTCTCAAGCTCGACAAATTGAGTTGCGTCGTCATCGATGAAGCCGATGAAATGCTGAAGATGGGCTTTATTGATGATGTTGAACAGATTCTTGAATTTGCCCCGCAAGAACGACAGACCGCTCTCTTCTCGGCAACCATGCCGAAAGAGGTCATGCAGGTCGCCCGCAAGCACCTGCACGACCCGGTCGAAATCCGCATCAAGAGTAAAACCTCTACCGTTGAAAAAATTTCTCAGCATTTTTGGCAGGTCAAAGGATTGCACAAACTGGACGCCCTGACCCGGATTCTCGAAGCAGAAGAGATCGACGGCATGCTCATCTTCGTCCGCACCAAGGTGGCGACCGTCGATCTGGCGGAAAAATTGGGAGCACGGGGCTTTTCCAGTGCAGCACTGAACGGCGACATGACCCAGATGCTGCGGGAAAAAACCATTGAGCACCTCAAAGATGGCTCCCTCGACATCGTCGTTGCGACCGATGTCGCCGCTCGCGGACTCGATGTCAAACGGATCAGTCACGTGATCAATTATGATATTCCGTACGACACCGAAGCCTATATCCATCGTATCGGTCGCACCGGCCGTGCCGGTCGGGAAGGGAAAGCGATTCTGTTTGTCGCTCCACGCGAGAAGCGTATGCTCGCAGCCATTGAAAGAACCACCCGTCAACCCATTAAAGCGATGGCCTTACCAAGCCGCAAGGACATTACCAATCGGCGCATCGGACTTTTTAAAGAACAAATTGCTCAGGCGATGGAATCTCAGGATCTGGAATTTTTCGAAGAACTGATTGATGCGTATCAGAGTGAATATGATGTCGGTCATCGTAAAATCGCTGCAAGTCTTGCTTACCTGCTGCAGAAAGAACGTCCTTTACAGATGGATGAGCGTTTTGCCGAGGAAATTCGCGAGGAACGACCGGAGCGGGAAACAGGACCGGGACGGGGCAGAAAAACCAGCGACGAACAGATGCAAACTTATCGCATCGAAGTCGGCCGGGTGCATGGTGTGGAGCCGGGAAATATCGTCGGCGCCATCAGTAATGAGGTGAAACTCAACAGCCGCGACATCGGCAGAATCCGCCTTTTCGACCAATTCAGCCTGGTCGATCTGCCGAAAAATCTGTCCCAAGAGAAGCTGCACAAGCTGAAAACAGTCTGGGTCTGTGATGAACAACTGCAGATCAGCCCCGACAGCGGCAGCCGCAGTGGACCGCTGGAACGCTCGATCAAGCGCCGCACTTTCGGTCGAGGGAAGGCTGTTGACAATCGTGGCTACAAGCCCGGAGTGAAAAAAGCCCCCTTCGGCAAAAGGGGGCAAAAAAGGGGGAAAGATAGTTAGTTTTCATCCGGAAACGGCCCTTTTTCACAATCTCTGCGTCAAGCTGCACGTTTGCTTGTGCGGCGTAGACAGCCACGCCTCCGCGCAACCGCTTGATTTTCTTGACCTTGAGAAAAATTGCTCGTTTCCCATATGAAAACTTGCCGTGCACCCATCCGGAAACCAGTTATCAGCGCGGGAATTGCCGCCCTCCCGGAATCCCCTGCTTCGTCAATACCAGTTGCCAGAGCTGATTATCACGTGCGCGAAAGGAAGCGGCACAACAATTCAGGTAATAGCTCCATATGCGGCGGAAACGATAATCATAAGCGTCCTGCAGCTCAGGCCAGGCCGCTTTAAAATTATCGTACCAGACCATCAAAGTCCGGTCATAATCGGGGCCGAAATTGTGCCAGTCTTCCAACACAAAAAAACCTTCAAAGGCATTGGTAATCTGCTGTGCCGAAGGGATCACGCCATTGGGGAAGATGTAACGTTCAATCCATGGATCGGTTTTTACGGCCGGGGTATTCCCACCGATGGTGTGTAATAAAAACAGGCCATCGTCTTTGAGCAGTTCAGCGGCCTTGCAAAAATAGGTGCGATAATTTTTGTACCCGACATGCTCAAACATCCCGATTGAGACAATCCGGTCAAACTGACCTTCCAGGTCACGATAATCCTGCAAGCGGATGTCCACCGGCAATCCGGAGCAATGTTTTCGGGCCAATTCTGCCTGAGCACTGGAAATCGTCACACCG
This sequence comes from Desulfuromonadaceae bacterium, assembly GCA_013138655.1. Classification (GTDB taxonomy): domain Bacteria; phylum Desulfobacterota; class Desulfuromonadia; order Desulfuromonadales; family Geopsychrobacteraceae; genus Malonomonas. The sequence goes on from WTCI01000337.1 coordinate 7,455, forward strand.
ACAACTTCCACTCCGTAGCGTTCCGCCATAAAACGGGCCGTCCCCCCCCAACCGCAACCAACATCGAGAACCCGCTGGCCTTTTTCCAAGTGCAGCTTTCGGCACGTCAACTCAAGCTTGTGTTCCTGTGCCTGATCAAGCGTTTCTGCATCCTTCCAGTAACCACAACTATAGATCATCCGCGAATCAAGCATCCGTCGATACAGGTCATTGCCGATATTGTAATGCTTTTCGCCGACCTCAAAAGACCGGCTGCGACCCTGTCGATTGAAAATTTTCGCTTTGAGGGCATCGTAACCGACAACCAGCGATTTGACTTTCTGATCAAGCTTGGCGTTTATCAGATGGGTCAGCAGCTGATCAAGTGACTCGGAATTCCACCAACCATCCACGTAAGCTTCACCAAAACCGAGTGAACCCTGAGCCAGGACACGTTGAAAGAAGCGTGGATGATTAACCTGCAGATCCCAGGGACGGTCGCCATTGATGGCCACATCAGCATGGGCCAGCAGGTTTTCAATTCGGCGATGAAAACATGAAGCAGACATAAGGAACCTCCCCATGATGAACAAAAACTTCAGTTCTCTTCAGGACAGGGGGGCAGAGGAGGCGGGAGGGATCAATCCCTGTCGCAGCAGAAAATTCAATCCAGCGATAGCTGCCACTGCTGACAACATCGGAAACATTGACTTATAAAGGTTTACGGTAGAGTTAATGAGTTGTCAATCAGCCTGACGAATTTAATACCCGATTTAGTAATTGAAACGGTCCAGACTCTCACTTGCATCCCGGACACTGTTCTGCCACAGATAGCTGATCACCTCGCGTGCGGTACGGATCCGGAACCGGTCATCGTTACGCGCCATCCATGCCAGACTGAGCGGCAACGTCAGCCACCCCTTCTCCCAGATGATGACCCTCCCGGAATCGACCAGCGGCCGCGCCTCGTCCTCACGCATCACCGCAACCCCCTGGCTATCCATCACCAGCTCCTTGACGATATATTCATCGACCGTTTTCACCGACTGATTCGGCACCAGACGTTGGCAGGAAAGCTCATGCAGAACAGCATCATAGGGAGGCGAACCATGCTCCACCCAGACCCAGGGAAGCGCCGCAATCTCGGGCCAGTCGAGGGGCTGTCCGGGAGGCACCAGAGCGGTCGGGATAACGATACAAAGCCGAACCTCTGCCAGTTGCCGGCAATGAATATCCGGGTCACTGGACGTACCGTAGAGAAAGGCCAGATCGAGTTGACCCTGCCGCAACAGTTGCGTGGCCCGGCTGGTCTGACTGGCGACAAAGATGACATTCAGGCTGCCGTAGAGCTGCGCCAATCGCCGGTTGATGCTCCCGACCCGCAGAAAGCCTGGATCTGTATTGAGACCGATATTCAGGGTCTCACCGCCCCCCTGCCGCACTTCCAGCGCCTTGTGCGCCAGCTTGTCTGCCGAGTCAAGGACCGCCTCGACAAAAGGAAGCAGTTCTCGACCGCCATCGCTGAGCCCCATCCCCCGCGGTGAACGCTCGAACAACGCGACACCAAGCTCTTCCTCCAGCTGCTTGAGTTGGCTGGAGAGAGCAGACTGACTCAGGTTCAGCTGTTCGGCGGCACGGGTCAGGTTCCCGGCCTGCATGATAGCGATAAAACTTTTCAGGCGATAAATTTCCATCCTCTATCGTTCGATTTATTCGAACGCTCCCTACAAAAAGTTCAATTGGAATTTTGCCTTACTTTACTGTAAACAAAGGCCTGCGCCAATCATTTTGGAAAACATCACAGATCTTATTGATCGATTTTATCAATTTATAACAAGCAAATATTGATGCTTTCACAAAAAAATCTTGAGATAGCTAAGTAAAAATTTCGCCCGACAATCACAAGGAGAGATCATGCTGAAGTCCGTTTTGAAATCCTGCGTCAGTCTGTTGTGCGGAGCCATGCTCCTGCTCGGCATCTGCAGCAATGCTATAGCCGGCGACCCGCTGGCCGCCTGGCAACCCGAATTCGACCCCGCCGGCGCAGAATACACTTATCTGCTCTCCAACATCGCCCACCCGGGGATTGCCGGGATCGGCGTCGGCTACAAGATCCGCGACCGGATCTGGGAGAAGAGCGGCGGTCGCATCTACGTCGATTTTCGCCCCCTGGCTCAATTGGGCGGCGAGAAGGATGTGATCAACAAGCTGAAACTTGGCGCCATCCAGGGGATGCTCTGCTCCTCGGTTGCCGCCGCCAATGTTGCCGACAAACTCGGATTGGTCAACCTCCCCTTTGTCGTCGACACCTTCGACAAACTGGAGACCTTTCGCAACACTCCTGAACTGTGGAACGAATATCGCGACACCTCTCTGCGCAAAGGCCTGATGGTCCTCGACATTACCGGTTACGGTACCTACGGCTGGGCGACCAAACAACCTGTCGCCAATCTGGCCGATGCCAGGCAGATCAACTTTCGTATCGCCCAGGCACCGGTCAATACTGACATTTACAAATCCTGGGGACTGAAATTCACCGTCCTGCCCTGGCCCGATGTTCCGCAGGCGCTGCAGACCGGCGTTATCACCGGCCTCGATCACACGCCGATCGTCTGCAACATCACAAAAAAATTCACTGTGGCCAAGCATTTCACCCAGGTCGACTACGCCCAGGGGTTGTTTGTTCATCTGGTCAATCGTCGCTGGTTCGACAAACTGCCGCAGGAGCTGCAGCAGATTTTCACTGAAGTCATTGTTGAAGAGAGCGCCAAGGCGCGAGTCGCCACCCGCCTGCAGCAGCAGGAGCAGATTGCGGCAGCAAAAGCTGACGGGGTCAGCTTCTATACACTGAGCAGCGGGGAAAAACAGCAGCTGGTAGCACTGGCTGAACCTGTCTACAAGGAATGGGGGAAAAAGATCGGCTCGGATTATCTGCAGCAGGTGCGCAAGGTTCTGGCACAGTAAACAATCTCAAAAGAGATGCAAACAGCCAAAAGCCACGGCCGAATATTGCCGTACGCGGTCGAGGTTAAAACTCCTCCATTTACGCTGCATCCATTTCCCCTTTCGGCTTGACGCTGCATTGTGTCATTTTCCTGCCGATTCAACTACGTCGGACACGAATTAAGGGGTTGCAGCGATATCTTACCGTCGCTATAGTGCCGTTTTTAATCAACATCGAAGGAGCTCAACCATGATTACAGCTATCAGCCCGATTGACGGCCGCTACAGCTCAAAAGTCAGCGAACTGACCGAATGTTTCTCTGAATATGCGCTATTGAAAAACCGGATCAAAGTCGAAGTCATCTGGCTGATTGCCCTGTGCGGCGAAGAGGAAATTGCCGAATGCCGTGCCCTGACTACTGATGAAGAGCAGACCCTGCGACAAATCATGACCAATTTCACCCCGGAAGAAGCAGAGAAAATCAAGAAGATTGAATCGATCACCAATCATGACGTCAAAGCGGTTGAATACTACCTGAAGGAACAGCTTACCGGAACCAGCCTGGAGGACCTCTCCGAGTTCATCCACTTTGCCTGTACTTCCGAGGATATTAATAATCTCTCCCATGCGTTGATGCTCAAAGACGGGCTGGCCGTTTTGACTCCGCTTCAGCAGGAGATTATTGATTTCATCAGCAAACTGGCCAAAAAATTCAGGGATGTGCCAATGCTGGCCCGCACTCACGGGCAGACCGCCTCGCCGACTACCATCGGCAAAGAACTGGCAGTTTTTGCGGCCCGCCTGCAGAAGCAAAGTGAGAAGATTGCTACTGTCGAACTGCTCGGCAAACTGAACGGTGCGGTTGGTCACTTCAACGCCCATCTCTCCGCTTATCCGGAGGTTAACTGGATGTCCCTGACCAGGTCGGTCATCGAGAACGAGTTGGGAATCAAGCAGAACCTCTTTACGACTCAGATTGAGCCACACGATTATATGGCCGAACTGTTCGACACCATGGCTCGCTGGAACACCATCCTCAATGATTTGAACCGTGACATCTGGACCTACATCTCCATGGCCTATTTCGGTCAGAACAC
>WTCI01000296.1 GCA_013138655.1 Desulfuromonadaceae bacterium
GCTGAGTTTATTATTGCCAATTTTGTTTATGACACCCGGTTTTTCTTCGATTTTGTCGAGCGTTGTCGGGCTATCGGCATCAAGGTGCCCATCCTCCCCGGCGTTATGCCGATTTACAGTGTGAAGCTTCTGGAAATACTCACCAAGACCTGCGGGGCAACCATCACCGAGGAAATACACCGAGCTTTGGCCGAGTTGCCCACCGATGACAATAAGGCGGTCGCGGAATTCGGCATTGACTTTGCCACGCAACAATGCCGGGAATTAATAGAAAAAGGGGTGCCGGGCATCCATATTTACACCATGGATCGCAGTAAGGCGACAACGGAGATTGTCCAACGGCTGCGTAGCGAAGGGTTGCTATAATTGATGGCGTCGCAAAAAGTTCGCCCTCCTGCGTTACAGAGGTTTTTCAGGATCTCAACATGCGCCGTCCGAGTTTTCCGTTACTCCGATGAACGACCGAAATCGGCAGAGGCGTAGCCATGGAATACACAAGGCCCGGACCCGGTTTCCCTGTGCCGTCTGCAGCGCCCAGGTCTGCGGATGAAAATCTCGCCGGTACCTTTTATCGCCGTCTACTGCAGTGGGTGAGCGACTTCGACCAATCTCTGGACGAGGAGCACGAGGTCGGGGTGCGCTGCGTGACTTCGGGGCAGACGATGGCGTTTCACCTGTCGGCGATCAGCTATTGCAACCCGGCCCTGCTGCGTTTTGTCGGCGTCACCGACGCGGGCGAGCCGGTCGAAATGATCCAGCATATCTCGCAGATAAACCTGACACTGGTCAAGCTGCGGCGTCTCGACCCCGGCCAGCCCAAATCAGCCGTCGGCTCCGGGTCCTGCTGGTAGAAAACGCCGAGGCAGAACCCCTCAGGAGTTTGGCGCATTTCATCTATGATCTTTCAGGCGGAGACGTACATCGGCACGTCTCCGCACAAACAAGCCCGCAGATTGACGCTGCCGCGGCGGAAAAGATCCGTTCCCGGACAGAAACTTCTTTTCAGCGCGTGATAAGATATGACGATGCTTGTGTAAGGCTTTTTTCTGCTGCCGGGAATCGATGAAAAAACCCCTCTACAGAGTGCCCCTGATCCTGCTGCTGTCGACTGTCCTGTTCGCCGGGATCTGCTGGCTCTACGCTGATCAGATTCTGGATAAATTTGCCCGTCCCAAAATTGAAAAGTTAGCGACGCAATTGTTTGCGGCAAAAGTTCAGATCAGACAACTGGCCTGGACAGAAACCGGGCTGGAAATCCTTGATTTGAGTATCAATTCCCCGGGGCAAGTCCTGGTGGCTATCCCACGAGTGGAACTGAACTTCACCCCCGGCTCACTCTGGCACCGGCAACTTGATGCGCTGCACATCGCCAGACCGCAGGTTGAAATCTTCCCTTCGCAAAACAGGGGGAAGGCACAAAAAACGGCCCTGAACATCCCGGAACAGCTTCCCTTTACCATCGAAATACTGACTGTTTCCAACGGCCGTCTGTTGCTCCATACCGCAGACCGACAATTGCAACTGCATGGATTAAATTTCTCAGGAGCACTGCAGCAGAATATTGATTTTAATCTCTCCGCCTTTTTCGGTCCTGACGAGAGGCATCCTGTCGACATCACCGGAACAGTTGAATTGTCCCGGCAGCAAACCTTGACCCTGGAAGGCATTTCCTGGCAGGGCCGGCAGCTTCTCACCGCACCACTGCCGGTAACGCTGACAGGGACTGATTTTATTCTCGGCAGCAGTACGTTACGCCTGGACCAATTCGATCACAGCAAACTGCAGGAAATCATGACGGCCTTGGGACAGCCCTCGCCGTTCCCGGAAGAAATTATTTTTTCACTCGCTGATGCGACTATCGGTTTCGCTCTGGAAGGCCAAGCTATCAAACTGGAGTTGCGGGTCGCTGCAGGACTGCTTGGCTGGAACGACCTGACCGGCACTTTTACTCAGCTCAAGCTTCTGATCAACCGGGAGCAGGAAGGCTGGAAAGTTGCCGGTCAGCTACAGGGCCCGGCTAAATCAACCCTCAATTTCACCGCCCGGCTTGATGAAAAAAACCAGCTGGCCGGGCAAGCACTGCTGAAGATTCCTGATCCTGACCGCCTCAAAACCGAGTTACTCGGCGGGCCACCGTTGAAAATTGCCGGCGGGCTGAAACTGGCTGCGGAATACTCTCTGGAAGAAAATCGCTTTCAGCTGACTATCGACATTCACGGCCACTCGGCAGAACAGCCTGGCAAAGATTATCTGATCAATATCGGCCACCTGAACGGCCGGGGCAAGCTGCTCCTGGCTGCTGATAACGAAGAATTTTCTCTCAAGCTGCAGCTGGCTTCACACCCTTTCTTCTCAGCTGCCGGGGATTTTCGGCAACTGAACTTTTCCCTGGCACCGTCAGACCTGCAGGATTTCAAAAAGCTGCTGTCTTCCGGGCTGCTCCCCGAGCAGCTGCAAACGGCAACCGGGCTCAAAGCCGCAGGACAATTATCCAGAAAAACCGCTCATTGGGCTGGAAACATCCAATTGACCGCCGAGGAGATTACCCTGCCTGACCTGGCCCTGAACGAGATCGTCTGCCGCGGAAAGTTGCATCTCGCCTCCGCTCAGATCAATTTTGAAGAGACGTCTTTCCGCTTCGACATGGCTCGCGGTGATGAGTTGAGTGCTCAAGTGAATGCCCGGGGCTCAGGGGAATTTTCAGCACAGAAGTTTTCCCTGGTGCTGAAGCAACTCTCCCTGGCGCACCTGAACTACATGTCTCCGGATGGGCAAACAGGGGTTGGCGAAGCGGCACTCGAACTGCGGGGGAACATCAGTGGCCTCTGGCCGAAAGGATCGATCGCTCTTGAGCTGAACGGAACTGTTGCGGCACAGGAAATTCTCGCGGGGGAATTCTATGCCGACCTTTCCGCGTATAAAGGGGATTTTTTATTAACCGGAAAATTCGCCCCCGACACAGGGGAATTGCACGCCGGATCTTTCAAAATCAACCTTCC